>JALSNC010000287.1 GCA_026987195.1 Desulfobulbaceae bacterium
GCGCAGAATTCGCCGAAGTTGCCCAGGTCTTCGCAGACATGGATGCCGCAGTCGCGCATGGCGCTGATCTTGGCCGCGGCCGTGCCCGCGGCGCCGTCGACGATGGCGCCGGCGTGGCCCATGCGGCGGCCGGGCGGCGCGGTGAGCCCGGCGATGAAGCCCACCACCGGGATGTCGAGATGGTCGCGGATCCAGCGGGCCGCCTCTTCCTCGGCCGAGCCGCCGATTTCGCCCACCAGGACCAGGCCCCGGGTCCGGGGATCGTCGGCAAATGCCTGCAGGCAGTCGATGAAGGAGGTTCCCACCACCGGGTCGCCGCCGATGCCGATACAGGTGGACTGGCCCAGCCCCTGGCCGCTGAGCTGGTGGACCACCTCGTAGGTCAGGGTGCCTGATCGGGAGATCACGCCCACCGGGCCGGGCGTGTGGATGGCGCCGGGCATGATGCCCACCTTGCAGGCCCCTGGCGTGATGATACCGGGACAGTTGGGGCCGATGAGCCGGCTGCCGGTGAGCCTGAGAAAGGAACGGACCCTGAGCATGTCATGGAGCGGGATGCCCTCGGTTATGCAGACCACCAGCCGGATGCCGGCGTCGGCCGCCTCCATGATGGCGTCGGCGGCAAAGGGGGGCGGCACCATGATCATCGAGGCGTTGGCCCGGGTCTCGCGGAGCGCTGCGGCCACGGTGTTGAAGACCGGGGTTCCGTCCACCTCGCTGCCGCCCTTGCCCGGTGTCACCCCGGCCACGATCCGGGTGCCGTAGCGGCGGCACTGATCGGCATGGAACCGTCCTTCCCGGCCGGTGATGCCCTGCACCAGGAGCCGGGTATCGCTGTCGATGAAGATGCTCATAGCCTGCCTGCCATGGCTGCGATCTTTGCCGCCGCGTCCCTGATGTCCACGGCGTTGATCAGTTCCAGGCCCGAGTCGGCCAGTATCCGCCTGCCCTCTTCCACATTGGTGCCCTCCATGCGCACCACCACCGGGATATTGACAGCCGTGGCCCGCGCGGCCTCGACCACGCCGCGGGCCAGCACATCGCAGCGCAGGATGCCGCCGAAGATGTTGATCAGGATGGCCCTGACCCGGGGATCGGCGAGCAGGATGCCGAAGCCGTGGCGGATCATCACCGCATTGGCGCCGCCGCCCACGTCGAGAAAGTTGGCCGGCGCGGCCCCGGCCCGCTTGATCAGGTCCATGGTGGCCATGGCCAGGCCGGCGCCGTTGACCATGGTGCCGATGTTGCCGTCCAGGCGGATGTAGTTGAGGTTGTACCTGGCGGCCTTACGCTCCAGCGGATCCCGGTCCGTATCGTCGCGCAGGGCGGCCAGGTCACGGTGCCGGAACAGGCTGCTCGAATCGATTTCGGCCTTGGCGTCCAGGAGGAGGAAGGTGTCGTCGGCTGTAAAGACCAGGGGGTTGATCTCGGCCAGGAGCAGGTCGTTTTCGGTCACGGCCCGGTAGAGGCCGGTCATGAGATCGAAGAAGGAGCGTTCCTGGACATCGCTCAGGGCGAGCTCAAAGGCCAGGCGCCGCACGTGAAAGGGCTGGAGCCCGGCCAGGGGATCGACATGGATGCGGGCGATCCGTTCCGGTGTCCGGGCGGCCACCTCCTCGATGTTCATTCCCCCCTCGCCGGATCCGATGATCAGCATGGTGCCGCTGGCCCGGTCGGGCAGGATGGAAAGATAGAACTCCTGCCGGATCGCCACCCCCTTTTCCACCAGGACCTGCCGGACCGGCAGGCCCTGCTCCCCGGTCTGGGCGGTGCGCAGGGTCATGTTGAGGATCGCCTCCAGCGCCTCCCCGGCCTCGGCCCGGTTCCGGGCCAGGCGCACACCCCCGGCCTTGCCCCGGCCGCCGGCATGAACCTGGGCCTTGATCGCCACCGGATAGCCCAGCCTCTCGGCAACGGCCAGGCCTTCCGCCACCGTTTCTGCCGTCTCTCCCCCCGGCACCGGCAGGCCGTGGCAGGCAAAGAGCTCCTTGGCCTGGTACTCGTGCAGTTTCATGGCAGTTCGGGGGTGCCCGTCAGCGGGGCAGGCCCAGTTTCTTCAGGTTGTCGGTGATCTCGTCGAGGATGGTCGGATCGTCGATGGTGGAGGGCATCCGGTACTCTCTGCCGGCGGCAATGGCGCGCATGGTGCCGCGGAGGATCTTGCCGGAGCGGGTCTTGGGCAGCCGGGCGACGATGGCGGTCTGGCGGTAGCAGGCAATGGGCCCGATCTGGTCGCGGATCATCTGCACCAGCTCGGCGGCCACCTCTTCCTCGTCACGGTCGGCGCCGGCCTTGAGGACCACCAGGCCGAGCGGGATCTGGCCCTTGAGGGAGTCCTCGATACCGAAAACGGCGCACTCGGCCACGTCCGGGTGGGTGGCGATCACCTCCTCCATGGCGCCGGTGGAAAGCCGGTGGCCGGCGATGTTGATGACATCATCGATCCGGCCCATGACAAAGACATAGCCGTCCTCGTCGATGTAGCCGCCGTCACTGGTCTCGTAGTAACCGGGAAAGGTGGACATGTAGGATTTGACGAACCGTTCCTCGTTGTTCCACAGGGTGGCCAGGGTGCCCGGGGGCAGAGGCAGTTTGACCACGATATTGCCCTCCTGCTCCGGCCCCAGCTCCTCGCCCCCGTCGTTGAGGATACGGATGTCGTACCCCGGGGCCGGTTTGGTGGCCGAGCCGGGCTTGACCGGAAATTTTTCTATTCCCAAGGGGTTGGCGGCAATGGCCCATGCGGTCTCGGTTTGCCACCAGTGGTCGATCACCGGCACGTTGAGCAGTTTCCTCGCCCAGTGGTAGGTGTCGGGATCCAGCCGCTCGCCGGCCAGGAACAGGGCCCGGAAGCGGGAGAGGTCATACTTGCCGAGCAGAGCGCCGTCCGGGTCCTCCTTCTTGATGGCCCGGAAGGCGGTGGGCGCGGTGAAGAGGGTGGTCACCCCGTGCTGCTCGATCACCCGCCAGAAGGCGCCGGCATCCGGGGTGCCGATGGGCTTGCCCTCGTAGACCACGGTGGTGCATCCCTTGAGCAGCGGCCCGTAGACGATGTAGGAGTGGCCCACCACCCAGCCGACATCGGACGCGGCCCAGTAGACCTCGCCGGGTTCGACGTTGTAGATGTTTTTCATGGTCCAGTGGATGGCCACCGCATGGCCGCCATTGTCCCGCATCACGCCCTTGGGCATGCCGGTGGTGCCGGAGGTGTAGAGGATGTAGAGGGGATCGGTGGCCAGGACCGGCACGCAGTCGGCGGGCTCGGCATCCCGGATGATCTCCTGCCATGTGACGTCCCGGGGACCGGTCAGCTCGGCGGTAATGAAGTCGCGCTGGAAGATGATACACGTGTCGGGCTTGTGGTCCGACTGGAGAATGGCCGCATCGACCAGGGGCTTGTAGGCCAGGGTCTTTCTGCCCTCGATGGCGCCCGAGGCGATGATCATGGCCTTGGGCCTGGCATGGTCGATGCGGATGGCCAGCTCGCTGGCGGCGAACCCGCCGAAGACCACGGAATGGATGGCGCCGAGCCGGGCACAGGCGAGCATGGCCACCAGGGCCTCGGGGATCATGGGCATGTAGATGATGACCGTGTCCCCCTTGCCCACGCCCCGGCCGCGCAGGGCGCCGGCAAAAAGCGCCACCTGGTCGCGCAGTTCACGGTAGGTGATGGTGCGGATGCTGCCGGTGACCGGGCTGTCGTGAATAATGGCGGCCTGGTCGCCGCGGCCGCCTTCCACATGCCGGTCCACGGCGTTGTGGCAGGTATTGAGCTCTCCGCCGGAAAACCAGCGATAGAATGGCGGGTTCGTGCGGTCCAGTACCGTGTCCCACTGCCGGTACCAGTCGATTCCTGCCGCAGCCTCGGCCCAGAAGGCCTCCGGCTCCTCGATGCTTTTCCTGTAGACCTCCTCGTATGCTCCCATCAGCGTCTCCGGTGGTGGTTTCCGTTGGGGGTGGGGTGTCTGCGACAAACACACATACGAATTTGTATACTCAATTGATAACCGGTATTCAACAAGAAGCAGGACAATGTGTCGCTTTTTTGCCAATACCCCCTTTTCCTTGAGCCGGGCCGGTGCGGGTGGTAGACTGGGATTATGCATTGGATACTGTGGAAGAAAAGGTACCACCTCATGGTGGTTTTTCTCCTGGCCGCGGGTGCGCTTGCCATGGTGACCGCCGGAGCGGCCGGGGAGGAGAACGAGGGCTGCGGGGAGACCGCCATCGAGATCATCCATGTTCGCCACCGTGCCGCTGCCGAGCTCCTGGCACCGGTGCGGGCCGCGCTTTCTCCCAACGGCCGGGCCTCCCTGGACCGGGTGGGTAACGCCATTGTGGTGGTGGATGCGCCGGCGCGTATTCCCCGGCTCCGCAGCCTGGTCCATGCACTGGATGTGCCGGTGCCCCTGGTAACGGTGCGGCTGCGCTACCGGCGGCAGGAGGAGAACACGCGACGCCTGTCCACGGTCTCGGGCATTGATTCGTCACGGCCCGGCCTGCGCCTGGGCCATGGTCAGCTGCAGCGGCAGACGGAGCTGATGCTGCGCGTCGCCTCCGGCAGCAGCGGCTATCTCCGCCTGGGCCGGGAGATTCCCGTCACCAGGGGCTGGATCGAGCTCTGCGGGCGGTATGGTTTCTCCCATGCCTGGCTGACCGACTACCGCCGTCTGGAGAGCGGCCTGGAGGTGACGCCCCTGGTGCTCGCGGATCGGGTGGACCTGACCCTGGTGCCGAAGATCTCCTTTGCCGCGGGCCGGAGCATCGTCTTTACCGCAGCCGCCACCCGGCTGAGCGTGCCGCCGGATACCTGGGTGTCGCTTGCCGGCGCCATCGGCAGCAGCAGCGAGGCCATGACCTGGATTCTTGGTCGCGGCGCCCCCGCCACCATGGCGATGGAGGTGTTCTGCAGCGTCAACCGCCGGTGAGGTGATTCAGGCCTGTCTGCCCGGCGGACCGCTTGTCCCGGACAGGAGGCGGGCCGTGCACAGACCTGCCAGGCCACCGCCGGTGTTGAGGAGGATGTCCCTGAGATCGCCCACCCGGTTGGGGAGCAGGTGCTGGATGCCCTCGTCGAACACGCCGGCCAGGGTGGTGATGGCCAGCAGGAGCGGAAAGGAGAGTCGCGATCCGTGCCTGGTCCCGGCGTGGTGGACCAGCAGGCCCAGGAGGCCATATTCCAGGAAGTGCAGTCGTTCCTCGGGCAGCTCGATCCGGACGGCGGTCAGGCCGAGGGCGGCGAGGATCAGCAGGAGAAGGAGCGCGGTCCCGCCGCCACGCCGCAGGCCCAGGCACAGGACGGTGAGGGCGGTCAGGCCGAGGACGATGTTCACTGCCAGCGACAGGGCAGATATGCCCAGCAGTTCATAGAGCCGGCGCTGCAGCGGCCGCATGAGCGGCAGGCTCAGGTAGATGAGCAGGATGTAGGCCAGGACGATGATCCAGGGGCGGAGATCTTGATGGGTACGCATGACATCCATTGTACACTGTGGCCGGGAGCGCGTAAATAGGGATGGCAACAGCACGACAGCCACGGGAGTTCATGGAGGCGGCGAGCCGGATCAGGGCGGCCGGGAGGGTCCTGGCCCTGACCGGAGCCGGGATCTCGGTGGCCAGCGGGATCCCGGATTTCAGGAGTCGTGGCGGCCTGTGGAGCATGTTTCCGCCCGAGGAGTATGCCACCATCGGGATCTTCCGCCGGGACCCGGCCAGGGCGTGGCAGCTCTACCGGGCCATGGGCAGGATCCTGGCCGGCAAGACACCCAACCCGGCGCATCGTGCCCTGGCCCGGCTCGAGGCGGCCGGGTGCCTGCAGGGCGTGATCACCCAGAACGTGGACGGCCTGCACCAGGCCGCGGGCAGCCGCAGGGTCCTGGAGATCCACGGCGAACACCATCACCTGCAGTGCCTGCGCTGTGGCTCCCTGGAGCCGGTGAGGGAGGCCCATTACCGGGAGGAAGACCTGCCATGCTGCGACAAGTGCGGCTCGGTGCTCAAGCCCAACGTGGTCCTTTTTGGCGAACCGGTGCGGCACCTGGACGAGATCCACGAATTTGTCGCCCGCTGCGACCTGCTCCTGGTCATCGGCACCTCGGCCCGCGTCCATCCTGCCGCCGGTCTGCCGCAGATGGTCCGCAGCCAGGGCGGCCTGCTCGTCGAGTTCAACCGGGAGCAGGCCCTGTCGCCGCCACCCGATCTCTTCCTGCCCGGACCGGCCGAGCAGACCCTGCCCCGGCTCGTCGATCTGGTCCGGTCCGGATAAACTTTCATGCCTCCAGGTGCGCAACAAAGCCTGAAGATCAGGAAGATACCCTCATGTCACTGCCGCAGACAGGTAACTGTCCCGGCCCCTGACTACCCCGCCCGCTCTTCTTTTCCTTTCCACCACCCCTTCCAGGGGACCAGCATGGGCACCTGCCGGCAGTACTCTTCGTAGGGGCGGCCCAGTTCGCGCTGCAGTTTTCTCTCTTCCAGCAGGGTGCCGATGAGGAGATAGAGGCTGAGGATGGTATGGCTGACCAGGCTGACATCGCTCACCGGCCCCATGGCCCAGAGCAGGGCCAGGCCACCGCTGTACCAGGGATGGCGGACCAGGCGGAGAATGCCCGATGTGCGGAAGGCAGCGGTCGACGGCGGCCTGCCGGCACGATAGTCCTGCCATTGGCGCAGGCCCAGGAAATGGCGAATGTCATAGGCCCTGGCGCCACCGGCGAACATGACCAGGGCGTAGAGGAGAAGGGCGAGCTGCACCA
>JALSNC010000288.1 GCA_026987195.1 Desulfobulbaceae bacterium
GACAGTAAGCTGCCGCCGCCCTATGCCAATCCCAATTCCTGCATCAATATGGTCGGCGGCAAGATTGCCATTCAAACCGGGGCCGAAGGGCCCATCCTCACCACCATTACCGCCTGTGCCACCGGCTTGAGTTCAATGCTTGTCGGCGCCATGCTGCTGGCCCAGCGCCGTGCCGATGTTGTTATCTGCGGTGCCGTGGATTTTGGCCTGGTTGAACCCATTGTCGCCGGTTTTTATACCATGAACGGGGTGTATATTCCCAAAGAAGGCCGGGAGGATGAGCCGCCGCAGCGGGCCAGCCGTCCATTTTCCGTTGACCGGCGCGGTTTTGTGTTAGCTGAAGGCGCAGGCGCTGTCATCCTGGCAGCCAGAGATTTTGCCGATGCGCACGGCCTGCACTATACGGCACGGCTTGCGGGCTGGGCCATGACCTCGGATGCGCACCATGTTGTTGCCCCCCACCTGCCCACGGTCCAGCGGTGCATGATGCAGGCCGTTGATGATGCTGGTCTGGCCCCGGCCGATATTGATGCGGTCAACGCCCACGCCGCCTCGACAAAAGCCGGCGACAAGGTGGAGTATGAGGCCATGCGGGAGGTGTTTGGTAACCGCTTGCCTCCGGTCAGCGCCAACAAGTCGCTCATCGGCCATGCCATGGGCGCCTCGTCCGCCATCGAAACGGTTTTTACCCTGCTGGGCATGCGAGACGGCCTTTTACCGCCAACCATCAACTATATGCCGGATCCCGCCATTGAAATTGATTGTTTGGCCGAAGGCAGTCGGGCCGTGGCCCAGGAATTTGTCCTGAAAAATTCATTTGGTTTCGGCGGGTGTAACAGTTGCGCGGTTTTCACAAAAACAGAATAATTTTTACTTAGCCATCAAAAATGAAAGCGCCAAAAAACAGACGGGTTTTTGTGGTCGGCTATGATGCGGCCACCTGCCTGGGCAGTGATTTTACCGCCACCTGGCGGCAGGCGCTTGCCGGTCGGGCCGGTTTTCGGCGACTCACCCGCTGTGCCAGTGACAGCCGTGCCAATGTTGTCGGCGAAATTCCGGACTGGGATCCGGCGGCCCTGCCCTATGTTGATCGTAAGGAGGCATCTCTTTGGGACGCGGCCTATGTCTTTCTTACCATGGAGGTATGCCGCCGGGCTCTTGCTGATGCGGGCCTGGAGATCAACGAGGAAACCGGACCCCGCACCGGCTGTCTGATCGGCTCGGCCTTAAACGGCACCGATGCCTATCGGATCGCCATGGATAACTATGTCAACCGGGGGCCGACCAGGGTCAGTCCTTACCTGCTGCCCAATGTCTGTGCCAACCTGCCGGCGGGCAAGGCCGGTATGCTGCTCGGTTTCACCGGCCCGATATTCTCACCCCAGGGGGCCTGCGCTTCGGGTAACCATGCCATAGCCATCGG
>JALSNC010000289.1 GCA_026987195.1 Desulfobulbaceae bacterium
TGCCGCACCCCTCCCCCCGCCTCATGTCAGGCCCCTGGCCCAAAAAAGTAAAAGTTCAGCTGCACGCCATCCGGAGTCTTCGCTTCCCTGCGCGCGCTCGCGGCTGGCCGCCTGGCGGGCTGTCGGGGTCTCGCTGCGCTCTCGCTTACCTGACGGCCAGCCACGATCACGCACAGCTGACGCACTGCTGAACTTTTACCAAAAGTGTCGGTCTTTTCAGATGGTTGCCCATAGCGGTGAACTATTACAAAAAATAACGGTCCAGCCCTTTCCTGCATCATCTTCCTGTCATATAGTTTTCTCCACAACCCGGATTTGTGGCCGGTAAACGTTCAGCAGCACGCCATCCGGAGTCTCCGCCTGCCTGCACGCGCTCGCGGCTGCCGGCGTGGCGGGCTACGGGAGCATGGCTGCGCCCGCTTACCTGCCGGCCAGTTGCGATCACGCACGGCTGACGCAGTGGCGAACCTGAACTTTTACAAAAAATACCGGCGATTCAGAACAGTTGCCAGGAGCGGTGAACTGGTGTTGGGGCCAGGCACGATCCGGTCATGGCATATGACCGGGGGTGCATGAGCGATGGAACACCTTTCCGGGAAACCACAACCGGACAACCTTCAACCTGCAGGAGGGTATACCATGGATAAGGGAATCTACGGACGTCGGGACAGGCTTGTGCAGGAAAAAGAGCATGATCCCTACCGGGAGACGGAAAAATGGCCGGAACCAACCGTCTGTACCCGGTGCGGAGCCCTCTTCACCGATGGACGGTGGACCTGGGGTGAGGCGCCTGTGGATGCGAACAGGGTGGTGTGTCCTGCCTGCCAGCGGATAGAGGATAACTACCCGGCCGGTTTCCTGGAGCTGAAAGGGGGGTTCCTCGCAAGTCATGGAAGCGAGATCATCAACCTGATCCGCAACGAGGAAAAGCAGGAAAAGGAACTCCATCCCATGGAACGGATCATGACCATGGAGGAAGGGGAGGAAGAGATCACCATCACCACCACCGGGGTCCACATCGCCCGCCGGATCGGCGAAGCGGTGCACCGGGCCTACCAGGGAGAGCTCTCCTTTGCTTACGGTGACGGCGACAAGACCATCCGTCTGGTCTGGAACCGGGAGAGGTGATCTGCATTCCGGACAGAGACCGGACAGAACAGAAAAGCGGAAACGAAAGCGTTCGGGCCGGCAGCCGCTCTGCCGGCTCTTTTGTGTGATAGTGCACCGCTATGGGCAACCACCTGAAACTGGCCGTACGCCCGCCGCCATCACCTGTCGTCCGCCGGTTCCCCGGTCCGGATGAAAGGAACAAAGGCCACTGGCAGGATCGTGCGGCTGCTGAACGAGCCGTCTTCCTCCCGCCTGACCAGCAGCAGGTCCTGGGCGCCGTGGGGACGGCCAACGGGAATGACCAGCCGGCCGCCGGGTTTGAGCTGTTCTTTGAGCGGTGCTGGCACATGGTCGGCCGCCGCGGTGACGATGATGCCGTCATAGGGCGCGTGCTCGGGCCAGCCCTGGTAGCCGTCACCCCGGCGGATCTCGACGTTGTCATAACCGATCTGCCTGAGGAGACGGTCGGCCCGCTGTGCCAGGGCCGGAACGACCTCAATGGTATAGAGTTTCCTGATGAGACGGGAGAGCACCGCCGCCTGGTAGCCCGACCCTGCACCGATCTCCAGCATGATATCATCCTTGTCCGGGCAGAGGAGATCGGTCATCAGGGCGACGATGAAAGGCTGGGAGATCGTCTGGCCCTCACCGATGGGCAGGGGACTGTTCTCATAGGCCAGTTGCCTGAGCTGCCGCGGAACAAATTCCTCCCGCGGCACTGTGGCCATGGCCTCCATCACCCTGGGGCTGAGGCTGGCTTTGCCTGTATAGCCACTGGTAAACCGACAGTCCGTGGCAATGGATCGAAGCATGCCGTCTTTCTGTCTGCTGTTCATGATGTCTGTTGCCACCTCGCCATGATACCCTGTACCTCCCCGTCGGAGACATCGTACCAGTTTCTGTAGACCTGGGCCACGGCATAGAAGATCGGCGGCACCTCCAGGACCACCATACCATCCACCAGTCTTCCGATCTCCGCGGTCACCCTTTCGCCGCCCACGGGCGCGGCCACGATCACCCTGCCGGCGCCGTTGTTGCGGCAGAAGCGGATGGCAGCCATCATGGTCGAGCCCATGGCGATACCGTCATCGACCAGGATCACGGTCCGGCCGCGGATATCGGGCAGTGGTTCGTTGTTGCGCAGGGTCCGGATTCTTCGCCTGATCTCTTCTTGCTGCTGCCGGATAATGGCCCTGATGGTTGCCGGTGCCACGCCACGGGCAGCATATTCGTTGAGAAAGATGCTGCCGTCCTCGGCAATGGCCCCAAAACCGGATTCCGGGTTGTCGGGAAAGGGCAGCTTGCGGCAGATCAGCAGGGAAAAATCGGTGTTGAGGTGGCGGGCCACCTCGTACCCCACCTCGACGCCGCCCCTGGGGATGGCCAGGACGAGCGCATCGCTGTCCCGGAAGTTTTCCAGGGCCCGGCCCAGCCTTCTGCCGGCATCTTTTCTGTCCTCGAACAACCGCTTTCCTCCTGGCGCCGTAACCCCTCACAGGATGGCTGACCATCGGTCTGTCCGACCACAATGGTGTAAGCGCTTACCTGGCGCCCTGCCGAAGGTCCCTTGACGAACCGGGCCGGACTTCTGATGATCTGTTGAGGGTATTTTCGAAATATCAGTTATATAAAAAAATAATTCCTTTTTCCGGGGCGTCAAGGGGGGAGACCGGCCGCAGGACTATTGTTCCTCTTCGGAGACCTCCGTGTGCAGGGGATTCTTGAGCCCATATTTTTTGATCTTCCTGCGCAGGGTATCCTTGGAGATCTTCAGTTCGCGGCAGGTGGCCATCTTTTTCCACCTGTTCCGCTCCAGGGCCATCCAGATGGCCTGTTTCTCGATCTCTTCCAGAGCCATGGGCCCTGTGCCGGCAGCCAGTATCGGTGTGTCGCCACCCGAGGCCGGGGCCAGGGGTTCCGGCAGGTGCCCCGGCAGAATGAGACCGCTTTCACAGAGAATAAAGGCGTATTCGATGATGTTTTCCAGTTCGCGGATGTTGCCGGGAAAGTCGTGACGCATCAGGATCTGCAGAGCCTGTTCGGAGATACCGGTGATGTTCTTGTCCTGCCGGGCCCGGAATTTTTCGATGAAATGCTCGATGAGCAGGGGGATGTCCTCCTTCCTCTCCCGCAGGGGAGGAAGCTGGATACGGGCCACATTGAGACGGTAGTAGAGATCCTCGCGGAAGCTGCCTTGCCGGACCAGGGTCTGCAGGTCGCGGTTGGTGGCGGTGATGATGCGGACATCCGTCCTTACCGGTTCGCTGGAGCCCAGTGGCTCATACATCTTCTCCTGCAGCACCCGCAGCAGCTTGACCTGGACACTGCCGGGAATATCACCGATCTCGTCCAGAAAGAGGGTGCCGCCTTCGGCTGCGGCAAACCGTCCTTCCCTGTCCTTGCGGGCGTCGGTGAAGGCCCCTGCCTTGTAGCCGAAAAGCTCGGATTCGAGCAGGGTCTCGGGCAGGGCGCCGCAGTTGACAGTGACAAAGGGCCTGTCCCGCCGGTCGCTGGCAGCATAGATGGCCCGGGCGAACAGTTCCTTGCCGGTTCCACTTTCTCCCTGGATGAGAACGGTGGAGGGGCTTTTGGCGATCTCGGCGGTGATGCTGAGCAGCCGCTGCATGACCGGTGACCTCGAGACGATCTCATCCATGGTGTGACTGGTGCGCAACTGCTTGCGCAGGCTGTTGATGGCCGACAGGTCCCGGAAGGTCTCGACGCCGCCGATGATGTTGCCGCGGTAGTCCGTCAGGGGCGCGGCACTGATGGAGACCGGGATCTTTTTTCCCTGCCGGTTGCGGATGGTGATGGAACGGTTGCAGGCGGGACAGCCGGAGTAGAGGCTCTCGGCAATGGCACATTCCCGGCCGCAGATGCTGGACTGGAAGACCTCGGAACAGGAGGTGCCCACCGCCTCCCGGGCCGGCCAGCCGGTGATCTCTTCGGCGGCCCGGTTGAAGGAGGTGATCTTCCAGTTGCGGTCAACGGTAAAGACGCCGTCGGCCACGGAGTCCAGGATCAGGCGGGCCTGGATGCGGGAAAGGGAATCCTGCAGGGTTGCCACGCCGCCCAGGATCTCTCCGTCCGGGCCACGCAGGGGCGCGGCAGTGGCCGATGCCGGCAGAACACTGCCGTCGCGGTGCCGGAGAAAGACCCCGCTGTCGCTGATCCTGGCGCCGGTCTCTATGGCCCGGGCAAGGGGGTCGCCTTCATCGCTGTCGGTACCGGCAAAGACCGCGGACCAGGGGGTGCCGGGAAGCTGCTCCCCCGGCCGGCCGATGAGTTGTGCCGCGGCGGCATTGGCAAAGGTGATCCGCAACCGGTCATCGACCGTGAACACCGCGTCGGTAATGCTGTCCAGGGCCAGCTGATGAATGAAGGACAGATCGTCGGCCTCCTGGAGACAGAGTATCGCCCCGGCGGGCAAACCGTTGTCCCCGGGAACAGGAATGACGGAGGCCAGAACCGGGCGCTCTTTCTCCCCGTTTTCCGCAGGCAGGAGAACCAGGTGATTGATACAGGAACATCCCTTTTTCACCATGGCACACAGTGATCCCAGGGGGACGTTCCGCCGGTCGCCGCAGAGGACCTCGATGCCCTTTCTGCCGATCAGCCCGGAGGCCGGTCTGCCGAGGAGCTCTTCCGCCTCTCTGTTGACACCGGTGATGCGCCAGCGGCTGTCGAGCCGGAGAACGGCGGCGTGCGAATGGGGGGGCAGGGGGATGTCGGTTTTCATGGTCACTGTGCCGGTGGGCTTTACCCGCAGACTGCCCGGGCCACGGAAAATCGCTGATCAGGCCATTGCCGCCTGACCCGGTCTTCCGGTGGCGTCCCCGGCTGCGGGGCCGGGGGATCTTCAGCCGACTTTTTTGTACCATGTTCGGCGCCGATGGGAAATGGAAGTTTGCAGATAGAAGTAAATTTGTACATTCCGTGTGATAATATTGATGAGATGGCTTGCATTTCCATCTGTTTTACGGTATTGTCGCCGCAAAACGTATCTGGGAAAATGTATCCTCTTTCTTGAATGAGTCGTCATTCATAGGAAAGGGGCAGCGGGGTCCTGATGGCGGTATACAGGTTAATAGCCTTGATTACTTATATTTTTTAGGGAGTGGCGTAATGAATATCAAAGAACTTGAAAAGCTTCAGAACGAGGGCACAGACAGCGTATCCTCCAGGGAGCGGCGAACCTTCCTCAGGGCCGGCCTGGCGATCACGGGCCTGTTCCTGGGCGGTACGGTCATGTCGCTGACCTCCGTGAAAAAGGCCGGCGCCGCTCTGGGCGGGATGGCTCCGGCAACCCAGTATCCCTACAAGCCGCATTACTCCATGGTCATCCGCCAGAACCGCTGCGTCGACTGCGAGCGGTGCAAGGAGGCGTGCGTCAAGACCAACCATGTGCCGTCCTACGGCTACCGGACCACGATCCTCGAACGCTACAAGATCATCGGCCCGGCAGAGACGGAGCGGATCTTCATGCCGGTTCTCTGCAATCACTGTAACCGGCCCCCGTGCGTGCGGGTCTGTCCCACCAAGGCGACCTACAAGGACAAGAAGACCGGCATCGTCATGATGGATTACAAGAAGTGCATCGGCTGCAAGACCTGCATGGCGGCCTGTCCGTACAATGCCCGCTATTTCAACGAGGAGATCCGGGCCATTGACAAGTGCAACTTCTGTTACGATACCAGGTTGACCAAGGGCAAGAAGGACACGGCCTGTGTCGAGGCCTGTCCGGCCCACGTGCGGGTCTTCGGTGATATCAGCGATCCGGACAGCGAAGTCTACAAGCTGGTCCATCAGCCGGACAAGGTGGTCTGGGTGCTGCGGCCTGAAACCGGCGCTCTGCCGAATGTTTACTACATGAATGACTAACGCCTGGGAGAGGATAAACTGATGAAGTTGAAAAATACAACGATCTGTATGCTCGGGGCGGCCGCCCTTGCCGGCCTCCTTGTCACCGGAGGCAGCCTGCTGGCCGGCTCCCTGGAACCCGGCCCGGAAACCGATGACGGCTATCATGAGCCGCTGGTGTTCACCCACGGTCCGGCCGGGGTGATGTTCAGTCACAAGGTCCATGTCGAAGACGCCGGCCTGGACTGCGATGCCTGCCATCCCGATATCTTTGAGCAGGAGAATGGCGCCGCCGAGGCCAAGGGCGACGTGTCCATGGCGAGTCTGGCCGAGGGGAAATACTGCGGCGCCTGCCACGATGGCGATACCGCCTTTTCCACCGAGGACAAGGAGTCGTGCGTGGCCTGCCACGGCAGCCAGATGAAGAAACCCAAAACCATTGTCTTCACCGAGCCGGTCAAGGCGGTGATCTTTGATCACAGGATGCACACCGAGGACATGGGGCTCGAGTGCTCGAGCTGTCATCCGAAGCTGTTCAGGATGAAACTGGGCGACGCCGAATCGCGGCCGGACAAATTTGTCATGGAGGCACTGTATGCCGGCAAGTACTGTGGCGCCTGTCATAACGGTGATGATGCCTTTGCCTCGGACACCAAGTGCACCACATGCCACATCGGTGTCCTGGGGTATGACCGGCTGTTCAGCAGCGAGTCCGGCAAGAAGGAGCACGGCGAACACTGATTGA
>JALSNC010000290.1 GCA_026987195.1 Desulfobulbaceae bacterium
CAGGACCGGTGAGGTCTTGTAAGACCAGGTCGTATATGCTACGGTTCTCTTCAAGGATTTCACTGATCTTTGCCAACTCTTTCGCCTTGGGGTGATCAGGGGTCGCTTCTGACAGGGGCAACTGCTGAATGCTTGCTTTTCGCATCGTTTTTCACGGCTCCGGAAGAGGTAATCAAGTAATTTTGGACGGTTACACGATTACACTCTACCATGGCCCATTAAAACGTCACCCCAAAAGGCGATTTCAGCTCATTAAATCAGCAGGTTAGTCCTTTCTGGACAGACACTAGCTTGACGGCTATGCCCACAAAGGGCAGGGATACCAGGTACAGGTTGTCGAGACCTATTCCACCCGGGAACAGGACGACCAGTGTCCTCTGTTGACCTATGTCGAGGTCGAGTCGGCCGATACCCATGATGCCGGAGCTCTGCTGCCGGCGCTCGATGACCTTGAGAAACGTGATATGGCCCCGAAGGAAATCCTTGCCGATTCTCTCTACGGAAGCGATGAGAACCTTGAGCGAGCCGCCGCTGAGCATGGTGTTGATGTCACTTCCCCCGTCATGCCGGGTAATAGAAAAAAGATCCCTCTTGCAGACTTCACTCTGGATGAGCAGGGAAAAATCCTCGCTTGCCCCAAGGGAATAGAGCCGGATACAGTGAAACCCACGAAGGGAGGCTACAGTGCGGTTTTCCCGAAATCTTCCTGCCTGAATTGTCCAGACCTGAAGCGTTGCCCCGTCCGGGAGGGAAAGAAGGGCTGCTATTACCGGTACACCAGGAAAGATATCCGCATAGCCCGAAGACAGGAGCATGAAAGGACACCTGATTTTCAGGAAAGGTATCGCTACCGGGCCGGTGTCGAAGCCACCATGTCGGAATTTGATCGACGAACCGGAGTGAAGCATCTCAGAGTTCGCGGCATGAAAGCAGTGCGCTTTGCTGCCGTAATGAAGGCCATTGGGCTGAACATTCTCCGGGCTGCCAGGTTCAGAAGGAGAACGACGGCCCCATCGCAACCACATCGTGGTGCCCCTGGCTCTATATTTGCCTTCTATAGACGTGTCAAAGAGCAGATTGAACAATTTTGGCCGGGAACAACCTCTTTCAGAGTTTTGTGTTGGCGCTAACCTGAAAACAGGGGGCAATTCCTCGGTTTGACTTTTTACTGGTCCATCATCTTTAAAATAATCAAATCCACGCCAAACGTCGAGGAGGCGAAAAAGGAGAAGAGTTTCAAGACCAAACGGGAAGCCCTGGCTTGGGAAGCGGAGATGTGGAGGACGTCAGACGAAGACTGGTTCGGGAAGACAGACACAATCTGTTTGGGTCACTGGGCTGAGAAATATCTTGATTATGCAAAGGCAAGCTTTTCAGAAAAAACCTATCAGGAAAAATGCTCGGCCTTCAAACATCTGTTTCAGTCAATCGATCCCGCCAAACCTGTCGACAAGCTGACGCCGGCGATAGTGCTTTCCCATTTGCGCAAGCAGATGGAAAAACGATCTGGATATGCGGCGAACAAGGAGAGAAAAAACCTTGTCGCCTGCTGGAACTGGGGAATCAAGTATCTGGATCCCCCCTTGAGTTCATCGAATCCGTGCCTGGTAGCCAAGATGCCCGAAAAACGGACACCGCGCTACGTCCCTCCCGAGGAAGATTTCTGGAAGATCTATAACGTGGCGGAAGGGCAGGATAAGGTCATGTTGCTGGCCTTCCTTCATCTTGCAGGAAGACGGAGCGAAATCTTTCGGTTATTGGTGTCTGATCTTGACTTTGCAAACAGAAGAGTCAGGCTTTCGACCCGTAAGCGTGAAGGTGGCAACCTGGAGTACGATTGCGATTGGCTGCCCATGACGGAGGAGTTGGCTACCGCACTCACCGAATGGCTGAAGATTCGTCCCGTCGAATCGGATCATGTCTTTGTCTGTATCGACAACACACCCCTTTCTAGGGAGTATTACGGCAGGCCATTTCAGTACCGGCTGCAGTTTATACGTCGGTTGTGCGACAGGGCAAAAGTGAAACGGTTCGGCTTTCACGCCATTCGCCATCTCACCGCCTCCTGTCTTTACAGGCAGGGAAAGAGCGTGGGTGTCATTCAGGCAATTTTACGACATAAGAGTCCTTCGACTACGGAACGCTACCTGAAAACGTTGGGACTTGAACATACCCGCAAGGCTCTGGAGCGGCTTTTCAAACCCCGAAAAGCGGGTGTCGTGAAGTTTGACCCGAGGCTTGTCGGAAGGCCTGAAAAACGAGCTGAAAATAAAAAGGCCGTTTAAAGGGCCGTCAACCCTTTAAACGGCTATGTCGCAAAAGAGAAAATGTATTGTAACTACCTGTTTTCTCTCTGTTAAAAAGTGGCGTCCCCAACCGGATTTGAACCGGTGTTGCCGGCGTGAAAGGCCGGTGTCCTGGACCTGACTAGACGATGGGGACCTGTCCTGTATATGACTGGTGGGTCGTGCGCGATTCGAACGCGCGACTCTCTGCTTAAAAGGCAGATACTCTACCAGCTGAGTTAACGACCCCGGTATTTTGGGAAAGTTTTCTCTACACTTTTTTATATACCGTGTCAACGAAAAATATGCAAAGCCGTTGTGAAAAAACCGGCCCCCCCGACAGGGGCCGGGAGAGCTTATTTGCTTGTTGCCTGGGCGCAGGTCTGCTATATCAGTGGCCATACCAAAACGGTTTTGCAAGAGCACACCAGCAAAGAGCAGTCAACGATCTGAAAGAGTGAGACCATGGGCCTGTTATCCGGTTCCGCATCGTTTGTCCGTTGTGCCGTTCAGGGCGAGATGCCCGAGCATTTCTGGGATTTTGTCGCTGATCGCGTAGCAGCCAACAGTTTTACCGATATCGACGATACCCTGGACGAGTACTCCATCGGCTGGGTCTCGGTGGCCAACATGTTTGATTCCGAGTTCGCCTACAGCTCCTATGCGGCTGGCGATTATGTGGTGCTCAGCATGCGGGTCGACGAGCGCAAGGTCTCGCCGGCGGTGCTCAGGAAATGCGTGGCCAAGGAGGAGGAGCGGATCAGACACGAAAAGCAGCTTCCGCGCCTGTCCAGGGCCGTGAAGCTGGAGATCAAGGAACGGGTGCGGGCCGAGCTGGTGCGCAAATCGGTGCCGGTTCCGGCGGTCTACGATCTCTGCTGGAACCTGTCCGACAACACCCTGCTCTTCTTTTCCACCTCGAAAAAGGCCATGGCCCTGCTGGAGGAGCTTTTTTCCGATACCTTTGACATGACCCTGGTGCCACAGATTCCCTGGTTCGCCGCCCTGCACATGCTGGATGGTCCGGATGCGGAAGAGCGGCTGGAAGCACTGCGGCCTGCGATTCTGATCTGATGAGGGCCGGCGGAAACGGCAGCCATGGGCGCCCGGAGTGACAGACAATGGATCTGGTTGACCTGATACAGGAAAAACGGTTTATCGGCCAGGAGTTCCTGGCCTGGCTCTGGTACAAGTCCGAAGAGCGGGGCGGATCGGTGGAGGTTCCCGGCCTGGGGGATGTGCTGGTGGTCTTTGAAAAACACATGCTCCTGGAGTATGGTGAGGGCGAGGCCAGTGAAAAGGTCATCTGCCGCGGCCTGCAGACCGAGCTGAAGGAGGCGCGGGCCGGGCTTGGTCTGGGCAAGAAACCCGAGCAGGCCCGGTTGCGGCTGGCCCGGGGCGATTACGAGTTCGGCGTCACCCTGACCGCCACCATGCTGGAGTTCCGCAACGTCCGGCTGCCCAAGACCGTGGCCGCGGCCGACGAGGGCGATGATCCCGATTCCATTGAGGGCCGGGTCCTGGAGAGGATCGCCCTCTTCGAAGAGTTGACCTCCCTGGTGGGAGAGCTGTTCCGGATGTTCATCGCCATCCGCGCCTCGGATCAGTGGCCCGACGAACTCCGGAGGCTCCGGGCCTGGGTCGGGGAGGCGGCGGAACAGTGATGGTTCGGGACGTTGATACACCAACCTGTGCAAGGAATTTTTGAAGTCGCTGGATACAGACAATGGAATTTGAGACCGTGATCGGGCTGGAGATCCACGCCCAGATGAAGACGAAAAGCAAGATCTTTTGCGGCTGTTCCACCGAGTTCGGTGCCCCGCCCAATACCCACACCTGCCCGGTCTGCCTGGGCATGCCCGGCGTCCTGCCGGTCCTGAACCGCAGGGTGGTGGAATTCGCCATCAAGCTGGCCCTGGCCACCGGCTCCGCCATCAACCGGGAAAACAGGTTCGCGCGCAAGAACTACTTCTACCCCGACCTGCCCAAGGGCTACCAGATCTCTCAGTTCGAGCTGCCCATTGCCGAGCATGGCCGGCTGGAGATCGATGTGGATGGTGAGAGGAAATTCATCGGCATCACCCGCATCCACATGGAGGAGGATGCCGGCAAGCTGGTCCATGACGACGTGGAACCGGTGAGCTACGTGGACCTGAACCGCACCGGCACGCCACTGCTCGAGATCGTCTCCGAGCCCGATATCCGTTCACCTGCCGAGGCCGCAGCCTACCTGAAGAAACTGCACGCCATTGTCCGCTACCTCGACATCTGCGACGGCAACATGCAGGAGGGCAGTTTCCGCTGCGATGCCAACATCTCTCTCCGGCCGCGTGGACAGAAGGAATTCGGCATCCGCACCGAACTCAAAAACATGAATTCGTTTCGCAACGTGCAGCTTGCCCTGGAGTACGAGGAGCGCCGTCAGCGGGACATCCTGCTCGACGGCGGCCAGGTGGTCCAGCAGACCCTGCTCTGGAATCCGGACCGGAACCGGACCGAGCCCATGCGCGGCAAGGAAGAGGCCCATGACTACCGCTACTTTCCGGATCCCGACCTGGTGCCGGTGATGGTGGACGATGCCTGGATCGAGGAGGTTCGCCAGGGCCTGCCCGAGCTGCCCGAGGAGCGCAAGACCCGCTTCATGGCCGAGCTGGGCCTGCCCGAATACGATGCCACCATCCTCACCGCATCGCGTGAGCTGGCCGATTTCTTCGAAGCCGCCCTGGCCGGGTATGACAGGGCCAAGAAGCTGAGCAACTTCATCGGCACCGAGCTGCTGCGGGACTACGGGCCGGAGCGGATCGGCGAGTGTCCGGTGGCACCTGTCCAGCTTGCCCGGCTGCTGACCATGGCCGAGGAGGGGACCATCTCGGGCAAGATCGCCAAGACGGTCTTTGCCGAGATGCTGGCCACGGGCACGGATCCGGACGTGATCGTCAGGGAGAAGGGACTGGTCCAGATGAGTGACGAGGGGGAACTGGTGGCCCTGGTGCGCGAGATCATCGAGGCCAATCCGGCCCAGGCCCGGCAGTACCGGGACGGCAAAACCAAGGTGATCGGTTTTTTTGTCGGTCAGCTCATGAAGAAGACCCGCGGCAAGGCCAATCCCCAGATGGCCAACAAGCTGTTTCAGAAGGAACTTTCCTGATTGCACGGAGACCCGGACGGCGTGGGCGAGCGGCGGCAGAACAGGGGGGCCGGCCACCGGCAGCGGCTGCGCGACAAGTTCCTGGAACGGGGCATCGAGGCCTTCCGTGACGATGAGCTGATCGAGCTGCTGCTTTCCTTCGGCACCCCGCGCACCGACACCAAGGCCGCGGCCCGCGCCGCCCTCAAGCGGTTCGGCTCCCTGCCCGCGGTCCTGGACGCGCCCGCTGCCGAGCTGCGCAAGGTCAGGGGGATCGGGCCCAAGAACGTCTTTGCCCTCCGCTTTATCCAGGGCGTTGCCCGCCGTTACCTGCGCCAGCGTATCGTCGGTAAGACCTATATCTCTTCGTCCCGCGACATTGCCGATTACCTGATTCACGAGATGCGCGGCCTGGAGCGAGAGGTCTTCATGGCCGTCTATCTTGACGCCGCCCATGCCGTGCTTGGCAGCGAGATCCTCTCCGAGGGCACGGTGAATGTCAATACCGTCTATCCCCGCGAGGTGGTCAGGGCGGCCCTGGCCCGCAATGCCAGCGCCCTGATCATCGCCCACAACCATCCCTCGGGCAGCCTCACTCCTTCACCCCAGGACGAGCATCTCACCCGCACCCTGTATACCGTCTGTTCCTTCATGCACCTGACCCTGCTCGACCACCTGATCATCGGCGCGGGCGAGACGGTCTACAGCTTTGCCGATCACGGCCTCATGGCCCGGGTAGAGCAGCAGGCCAGGGAGCTTCTGGACCGGCTCTGAGGTGACCGGTCAGCGGCCGTAGGTTACGATGATCTGTGCCCGGGCCAGGGCATGGCGGTTCAGGTAAAATCCCACCATGGCCGGCGAGGCATCGCTGTCCAGGTCCAGCCTGTCCGTGTCCAGGGCAAAAACCGTGAAGATGTAACGGTGCGGCGCATCGCCCGGTGGCGGGCAGGCGCCGCCGTAGCCAGGCCGGCCGAAGTCGGTCCGGCTCTGCACCGAACCGGCCGGGGCCAGGCCGCTGGCCGGATCGCCGCTGTTTTCTGGCAGGTGGTGGACGTTGGCCGGGATGTTGAAGATCACCCAGTGCCACCAGCCGGAGCCTGTGGGGGCGTCCGGATCATAGACCGTGACCGCAAAGCTTTTCGTTGCCGCAGGTTCTCCCTGCCAGGCAAGCGCCGGCGAGATGTTGCTGCCCGTGCAGCCGAAACCGTTGAAGACCTGGGCCGTGGCCATGGTGCCGCCCGACTGCAGTTGCGGGCTCGTCAGCGTGAACCCTGCTGCCA
>JALSNC010000291.1 GCA_026987195.1 Desulfobulbaceae bacterium
ATTCTCTGGTTGAGCCCCTGGAGGATGTTGTCGACGGCCTTGATCCCGGTGCTTGCCCCCGCCGACGGGTGGGCGGCGGTTTTTATGTCGACCGGCTCATGGACCATTTTGGATTGCGTGGCCCGGCCCTTACCATCAATACGGCCTGTACCTCCTCCATCAATGGTCTGATGGAGGCAGCGGCAATGCTTGCGTGCCGGACCATTGACCATGCCCTGGTTCTGGGGCTGGAACTGTCTTTTCCGGTCATGATCGAGGGTTTTGCCATGATGCAGCTGCTGTCACCTGACAGGCTGCGTCCCTTTGCCGATAACCGCAACGGCATGGTGCTTGGTGAGGCGGTGAGCGCGGTATTGCTCAGCCGGGACGACGTTATGGAGTCGGGCTGGCATTTTCTGGGCGGGGAAAGCTGTTGCGAGACACATAGCATTATCGGCGCGGAACCGGGCGGCAGGGGCATGGCCCGGGTGATCCGCCGGAGCATGCAGCATGCCGGCATCACGCCGGATGCCATAACGGCGGTCAAGAGTCACGGCATTGGCGGGGAGCTAATGGATTCGGCGGAATTTTTCGGTATGGCGCGGGCCTTTGATCATATTCCGCCCTATTTTTCCCTGAAACCCTACATCGGCCATACCCTGGGGGGCTGCGGCGTGGCCGAGCTGGTGCTGTTGATGGACTGTGTCGAGCATGGCTTTCTCCCGGCAACGCCCGATGCCGAACCGCTGGATGCGCAATTTTCCAGCGCGCCCCTTGCCCGGTCCATGGAGCTCAGCCACGGACGGTTTATGCTCAATTATTTCGGCTTCGGCGGCAATAACAGTTCCTGTATAATCGAGAAGGTAACGCCCTGATGTATGTTCTGGCCTCGGCGGTTCACAACACTATTCCAGGTGATCGGCTGACCGACCCGGCTGCTGAACTGAAAGCCTTGACCGGCAGGGAGTATCGCCGGACCGATCATTTTATTCAGTTGGCCGTCCTTGGGGCGCACAAGGTGGCGGCAGTTAAAAAACCTGCCCCTGATACCGCCGTTTATCTCACCTCCGGCCAGGGAAATATCGCTGTTTTTGAGCGGATATGCAGCCTGCGCCGCCGGGAAAATCAACTGCCCCGGCCCGTTGATTTTATCAATCTCCTCAGTAATTCGGCGGGATTTTATGTGGCCTCCCACCTGGGCCTGGAGGCAAAAAACCTGTTTGTCTCCCATCACCATTTTCCGGTCCAGACGGCCCTGTCGGCGGCAGAAAACGATCTGACTCTGAAAAGACATGAGATGGTGCTTTTAGGCGGGGTCGACCAGTGGTATCCTCGCCGGGAACTGGGCCGCCGGCTTCTTGGGGTTCCCGCGGGCACCAGGATGGGGGAAGGCAGTAACTGGTTGCTGCTTGCCTCGACGGCAA
>JALSNC010000292.1 GCA_026987195.1 Desulfobulbaceae bacterium
TTCTCCCGACCGGGAGAACACAGCTCATCAGCCGCAGGAATCGGCGTCGTTGGGGTCATAGGTCCAGTCGCCGTTGCGGTAGAGGTAGTCGTTGACCATCTGCAGTTCCTCTTCACTGAGCACGTCCCAGGAACCATCGCGCGCACACTTCTTGCGGCGCTTGGCAAAAATGGAATTCCAGGCCTTTGAGGTATAGGATTCGGTCCAGAGAAAGGGCGCGCCCTTGTCATTGTTCCTGGTATGACAGGACTTGCAGACCTCGCGGAATTTCTGACCACCGATGCCCCATGGTTCCGAATTCCAGTCCAGTTTGCCCCGGTCCAGCAGGCGGCACATCTTGGTCCGCGGATCATACCGCTTTCTCGGTCGCGCCTCTGCCTGGTCGATACCGCACCAGGCCGTCAGCAGCAGGCCGGCCACCGCCGTCACCACCATCTTTCTCAATAGCATAGTTCCTCCATGGACAAAGTCTTTCCAGCAGTACACATTACCTCTTGACTCTTTCCGCTGTATGAGAGCATTGTAGAGGAAACAGGCAGGGTCGAAAAGTGTCACAAACGACAACAAGCAGGTCGATATCGTCATGAGCCCACAACCAGCCCGGCCGCTGATCGCCATTCTTGCCCTGGACGGCGTCCTGGCCGGCACCGTGAGCGGCCCGCAGGATATTTTTTCCTTGAGTGGCGTGCTCTGGCAGCAGCTCCACGCAGAGGAGCCGGCTCCTGATTTCACGGTCCGGGTCGTCACCCCGGACGGCGAACCGGTCCGCGCCTGCAACGACCTGGTCATCAGCCCCCATGCCGCCGCCGGCGAGGTGCAGCCCGATGTCATCATCCTGCCTGCCATCATGGAGATCGACGCTGTTCTGGCCCGCAACCGGCCCAGCCTGCGGTGGCTGCAGGAGGCCCACCAGCGGGGCTGCATCCTGGCCGCCATCTGTTCCGGCGCCCTGCTGCTGGCCGAAACCGGCCTCCTGGATGGCAGAGAAGCCACCACCCACTGGGCCCTGGTAAGCGAGTTCAGGAAACGCTATCCCCGTGTCCTGCTTCGGCCGGACGAGCTGATCACCGACAGCGGCAACCTGGTCTGCTCCGGCGCCTACAGCGCCTACCTGGACCTGGCCGTCCACCTCGTCGACAGGCTGTGCGGCCGCCAGGCGGCGCTGCGCGCCTCCAAGCTCTTTCTCCATGACCCGGGCCGGCGCTCCCAGGCGCCCTACTCGGTCTTTGCCGGGCGACACGATCATGGGGACCGGCAGATCCTGGCCATCCAGGAAGAGCTGGAGAATGACCTGGCCCGCAGTTTCAACTTCGACCAACTGGCGCGGAACCACGGCATGGGCCGGCGGACCATGGAACGCCACTTCAAGGAGGCAACCGGCCTCACGCCGCTGGCCTACCTGCAGCGGCTGCGGGTGGAACGGGCCAAGCAGCTTCTGGAGACGGGCAACGAGAGCTTTGACGAGATCAGTTACCGGGTGGGCTACCAGGACAACTCCTTTTTCCGCAAGCTCTTTGTCAAGTATACAAGCCTGCTGCCGGGAGCCTACCGGGCCCGGTTCTGCCGCTGCAGCGATGACAGGACAACAGATGAACCCCGGACGACCGACAGCGGACGGGCCGGATAACAGCTCCTCCCGGTTCAGAACATGACCAGCCTGCTCCAGAACATGTCCCCCATCGGCCAGACCCTGCTGGCCACCGGATTCACCTGGCTGGTCACCGCCCTTGGCGCGGCACTGGTGCTCTTGTTTGGCCGGATAAACCGCAGGGTCATGGACGGCATGCTCGGTTGCGCGGCCGGAGTGATGATCGCGGCCAGTTTCTGGTCCCTGCTGGCACCGGCCATCGACATGGTGGAAGAGAGTGGCGGTATTCCCTGGCTGCCGCCCCTGGTGGGATTTCTTGGTGGGGGTGTTTTTCTCTGGGCTGTTGACAAGATTCTGCCCCATCTCCATCCCGGCTTTCCCCTCAGCGAGGCCGAGGGCATCCGGACCGGCTGGCAGCGCAGTATTCTCCTCGTCCTGGCCATCACCCTGCACAACATTCCCGAGGGCCTGGCCATCGGCGTCGCCTTCGGTGCCGCGGCCGAAGGCCACCATGCCGCCACTCTGGGCGGGGCCGTGGCCCTGGCCCTTGGCATCGGGATCCAGAACTTTCCCGAAGGTGCGGCCGTCTCCGTCCCCCTGCGGCGTGAGGGCATGTCGCGGCTGAAAAGTTTCTGGTACGGCCAGCTTTCCGGAGCCGTGGAGCCGGTTGCCGGGCTCGTCGGCACGGTGGCGGTCCTGACCATGCGGCCGCTTCTGCCCTATGCCCTCTCCTTTGCCGCCGGTGCCATGATCTACGTGGTTGCCGAGGAGCTGATCCCGGAATCGCAGGCGGAAAAGCACTCGGACGTGGCCACCATCGGTGTCATGCTCGGTTTTGCGGTCATGATGACCCTGGACGTGGCTCTTGGCTGAGAGCCTGGCGTACCGCCCGGCCAAGACTGGCCAGGGTGCAGGGTTTCCTGACAAAGGCGGCTGCTCCCAGGCGGTGTGCCGCCTCGATGTCATCATGTTCGGCAAAGCCGGAGACAATGATCGCCTTCTGTCCCGGCACCATGCGCAGTATCTCCCTGTAGGTCTCCAGGCCGCCCATTCCCGGCTCCATGACCATATCCAGCAGCACCAGGTCAAAGGAACGTCCGTGCAGCCTGGCCAGCGCCTCCTGCCCCGATGCCGCGGTCTCGACCCGGTAGCCCAGGGATTCAAGCATGGCGGCCGCAATCTCGCGCTGACCGGGCTCGTCGTCCACCACCAGGATCACCTCGCCCCGGCCCTGCATCCCCTGTACATCGCCCTCCTCCGGCGCGCCGGTCTCTTCCTGGCCGTCAGCGACCGGGAAATAGAGCGTGAACTCGGTTCCCTGACCGCTGCTGTCAACCCGGACCGCACCACCGTGGTCCTGCATGGTGTTCCAGACAATGGCAAGTCCCAGGCCGGTGCCGCTGATGCCCATGACCTTGGTGGAATAGAAGGGTTCGAAGATCCGCTTCCGATCCTCCTCGGTGATCCCCGGCCCGGTGTCGGCAACCCTGAGACAGACCCAGCGGCCGGCAGGGGGCAGGTCCTCTCCCTCGTCACCGGTGAATTGCCTGATTTCCGTGCGGATGGTCACCCTGCCCCGGCCGGCCATGGCCTCGAAGCTGTTCATCAGCAGGTTCATGAGGGCCTTGCGGACATGGACCGGCGAACAGCGCGTGGTGGCCGGTTCCGGGGCCATGGCCAGCCGCACCTCGATATCGGGGTAGCGTGACCTGACCCTGGCATATTCCGGAGAATCGAGGAGTTCGCGGACCAGGGAGTTGAGATCCACCACCTGCTTCTCCAGCACCGCGCCCCTGGCCACGGTCAGCAGGTCCGCCACCACGGCGGCCGCCCGCTCGCCCGCCTCCCTGATCACCTGCAGGGGACGCCGCAGGGGACTGTCGGCGCCAATATCTTTCAGGAGCAGGTCCGGATAACTGACCACCCCGGCCAGGATATTGTTGAGGTCGTGGGCCACGCCGCCGGCCATCAGGCCCAGTGCCTCCATCTTCTCCAGCCGGTGCAGCCGGGCCGTCAGCCGCTGCTTCTCCTCCATTTCCTGCCGCAGGGCCGCGTTGGCCTCCACCAGTTCCCGGGTCCGCTCCTCCACCTGGGCAGCCAGACGGTCCTGCGAGTCGCGCAGGGCCTGTTCCGCCCTGGTACGGCGGCCGATCTCGGCCTGCAGCCGCCTGTTCCAGTACCAGAAGACGGAGATGGCCACCAGGGCCAGCAGCGTGATGGCACCGATACGCAGCCAGACCGTCCTGGCGGACAGGCCCACCCTGTACCCGGCCGCGGCCCAGCGGTTGCGGATCTTTTCCGCCTCCTCCGGGGAGATGGAGGCCAGACCCTTGTTGAGGATGCGGACCAGGATGGGCCAGTCCCTGCGCACCGCCATATGCAGCATCTGGCGCTGCAGAGAGACCGGTGCTGCCACACGGATGGTGGTGATATTGAGCCTGCGGATCCAGTAGGTGGAGGCGGCCAGGTTGCCGATGAAAGCGTCCGCATCCCTGCTGGCCACTGCCCGGATCGTCTCCTCCAGGGTATCGAAGTACATCGGCTGTAACGTGGTGTTTTCCCTGATCCAGCCGGCATGGGAACTGCCCGCCTGGACCGCCACCTTCAGATTCCGGAGATCCTCCACACCCGAGATAAAGGGCAGATCGGTCCGGCAGAAGATCATGCGGTAGAAACCGGCATAGGGCGTGGTGAAGGACAGGAAGCGGGTCCGTTCCGCGGTAAACCCCACCGCGGCCAGGACGTCAAGCTCCTTTTTCCTGATCATGGCCACCACATCCTTCCATGTGTGGTGGTCGATGACCTCCAGATGCAGCCCCAGTCGCCGGTTGAGAATCCGGAGATAATCAGAGGCAAAGCCGCTGTAGCGGCCATTGCTGTCAATGAATTCAAAGGGCGCGAATTCGGGATCGATCCCGACCCGGATCTTCGGATGATCCCTGATCCACGCCTTTTCTTCGTCAGTGAGGTGGATCGCCGGTACCCCGTCACCGGCCCGCACAGGCGGCTGCTGCTGAAGATAGGTGGCCAGGATCTGCCGGATCCTGGCATCGGGCTGCCGGCGGGCGGCAAGCAGGTAGCGGTCAATGGTCTTCTTGAGCAGCGGGGTGCGGGAACCGTGACGGGGAAAGGCGAACTTCAGGTACCGGGGATTGAACACCACCGGAGTCTGCAGGACATCGTAGAGCCTGGCCGCGCTGAGGCCAAAAAGCCTGTTGACCACGCCGACGTCGGCCAGCCCGTTCTGCAGGGCCAGGAAGACCTCCTCGTAGGAGTCAAAGGGGATAAAGCGGCAGTGGAGATTGAATCGCCAGACCTGGTTGATGATCCCCTCCCGGCCGCTGGTATGGATACTGCCGCGCATCACCGCCACCCGCTTGCCTTCCAGGTCGAGCATGGAACGGATATCCACCCCCACCCGGCTGTAGAGCACCCCCCAGTTGATGCAAACCGGCTCGTCGGTGAATTCGTAGCGGCCGGCACGATCCAGGGAGTAGGCCACGTCCGGCATCAGGTCGATGGTCCCGGCCTGGAGCCGTTCGAGTCCCTCCTCCCAGGAGCCGGGGACCCACTGGAGGCGCCACTCTTCCCGGCGGGCGATCTCGGCGAGGATCTCCGGAAAGATTCCCTGGGGCTCCCCGGTTCCGCCATTGAACATCTTGGGTGGATTCTCGTAATAGCCGACCCGGACGGTCAGCCGGCCGTCATCCCTGGCGGGTGCGGAAACACCGGCAGCGGGGGCGGCCGGAACAAGGAGGAGAACCAGCAGCGCGGCGAGCAGGACGATTGGCGTCAGGGGCAGAGAACGGGGAATCATGGTAAAGGACAGAGTGGAAAAGGACCCGGACCGATGAGGACCGGTCCGGCACCTGAACGTCGGCCGGGCAGGACACATCTCTATCTTATATCGGAAAACCGGGAAAAAAGTCCACTCTCTTTTCCCGGGATTGAAAAAAAGAAGACAGCAGCCGGCGCTCCCCGGGGCGGGAAGACGCCGGCCGTGCAGGTCCGGAGCTAATAGCCGTGCAGCTTGTCGAGCAGCTCGGGCAAAAAGAGGGAGACCTGGGGAACGTAGGTGATGATGACCAGGAACAGGAGCAGCAGCAGGAGCCAGGGCACGGCGGCCCGGATGACCCAGCCGATGGAGTGACCGGTGATACCGGCGGTGACAAAGAGGTTCAGGCCCACCGGCGGAGTGAGCATGCCGATCTCCATGTTGACCACCATGATGATGCCCAGGTGGATGGGGTCGATGCCCAGCCGCATGGCGATGGGAAAGAGGATCGGGGCCATGATCAGGAGAATGGCCGAGGGTTCCATGAAGTTGCCCGCGGCCAGCAGCAGCAGGTTGACCACCACCAGGAACATCCAGGGCGAGAGTCCCCAGCCGACGATGAGCTCGGCCAGGTGATGCGGGATGCGCTCCGTGGTCAGGACATGGGCAAAGAGCATGGCATTGGCGATGATGAACAGCAGCATGATGCTGACCTTGGCCGCGTCCAGCACCACCTTGTTGACCTCGGCATCGGTGATGCAGCGGGGCAGGGCCAGGGTCATGGCGGCCAGGTTGCGGAGCGTGGCCGAGGTGGCGCTCTCGCCGGCACGCCGCCAGGGCACGTCTTTCAGCGGTCCCATATCGCGGTAACCGAACACGGCGATGGCAAAGGCATAGACCGCCGAAACCGCGGCCGCCTCGGTGGGGCTGGCGATGCCGCCATAGATGGAGCCCAGGACGATGACGATCAGCATCAGGCCGCCAAAGGCGGAAAGACCCGAGGCGATCATCTCGGTAAATCCCTGCCAGGGCTGGGTAGGCAACCGCCTGATCCTGGCGACGATGTAGATGGCGACCATCAGGATCAGTCCCATGAGCAGGCCGGGTATGAAACCGGCCATGAACATCCGGGCCGCAGACACCTCGGTGGCGGCGGCATAGACCAGCATGACGATGGAGGGCGGGATCAGGATGCCCAGGGTGCCGGCATTGGTGATGACACCGGCGGCAAAGCTCTCCGGGTAGCCCGCCTTGA
>JALSNC010000293.1 GCA_026987195.1 Desulfobulbaceae bacterium
CTTGTCACTGTCCACAATCCCATTATTTAGGAGAAACATATGATACCGGGAGAAATCATCACCCCTGAGGAAGAAATCACCATCAACCAGGACAGGAAAACCGTGGTCATTGATGTGGCCAACAGCGGTGACCGCCCCATCCAGGTTGGTTCCCACTATCATTTTTTTGAAACCAACGGGGCGTTGGTCTTTGACCGGGAAAAAACCCGGGGATTCCGGCTCAACATTGCCGCCGGCACGGCAGTGCGCTTCGAACCGGGACAGAACCGCCGGGTTGAACTGGTTGCCTATGCGGGCGACCGCAGAGTTTACGGCTTTACCGGCGAAATCATGGGCCCACTGGAGGAAAACAGATGACCACAATAAGCAGACAGGCCTATGCGGAGATGTTCGGGCCGACCATTGGCGACCGGGTTCGGCTGGCCGACACCGAGCTTTGGATAGAAGTCGAGGAAGACCGCACCATTTACGGGGAAGAGGTGAAATTCGGCGGCGGCAAGGTCATCCGCGACGGCATGGGGCAGAGCCAGCGACTCTGTGGCGAATGCGTGGACGTGGTCATCACCAACGCCCTCATTCTCGATCACTGGGGGATTATCAAGGCGGACATCGGCATAAAAGACGGCCGGATTACCGGCATCGGTAAGGCTGGCAACCCCGATGTCCAGCCCGGGGTGGATATTATTATCGGGCCGGGAACCGAGGCCGTTGCCGGAGAAGGTTCCATCATCACTGCCGGCGGCATTGACGCCCATATCCATTTTATCTGCCCGCAACAGGTGGAAGAGGCCCTCACCAGCGGCATCACCACCATGCTGGGCGGCGGCACCGGCCCGGCCACCGGTACCAATGCCACCACCTGCACGCCCGGCATCTGGAATCTGCACCGCATGCTCCAGGCAGCAGATGAGTTGCCCATGAATCTCGGCTTTTTAGGCAAGGGCAATGCCAGCCTGCCTGAACCGCTGGCTGAACAGATTCAGGCGGGAGCCATGGGCCTGAAACTGCATGAAGACTGGGGCACGACTCCGGCAGCGATTGACAACTGCCTTGCCGTGGCCGAAGAAATGGACGTCCAGGTTGCCATCCATACAGACACCTTGAATGAATCCGGCTTTGTTGAACAGACCATGGCCGCGTTCAAGGATCGGACCATTCACACCTATCACACCGAAGGCGCGGGGGGCGGCCACGCTCCTGACATTATCCGGGCCTGTGGCCTGGAAAACGTCCTGCCCTCCTCCACCAACCCGACCAGGCCCTATACGGTCAACACGGTTGACGAACACCTGGACATGCTCATGGTCTGCCACCATCTGGATCCGAAAATTGCCGAAGACGTGGCCTTTGCCGAGTCAAGAATCAGGCGGGAGACCATAGCT
>JALSNC010000294.1 GCA_026987195.1 Desulfobulbaceae bacterium
CCCTGGCACCTGGTACCTGTCCCCTGACACCTGACACCTGTCCCCTGGCACCTGACACCTGTCCCCCTGACCCCTGGTATTCGGAGCGTATCGTATGAGCAAACTTCGAGTTGACACGGTTGACGATGACGGCATGGAGCTGGCCAGGAGACTGGCCGAGGAAGAGGAAGGGATCGGCAGGAAGCCGGAGGGCTGGCAGCGCTACCTGATTCCCGCCATCGCCGTTGCCTGGAGTCTTTTTCAGCTCTCGCTGCCCAAGCTTCTTCTCCTGGATACCACCTTTATCCGTGCCATCCACCTGGCCTTTGCCATGACCCTGGTCTTCCTCAACTACCCGTTGTGGAAGAAGCCCCACTTCGGCATCAGATACCTGGCCGAGCACAGGAAGATCCCGCTCCTCGACATGCTCATCGCCGGACTGGCCGCCTATGCCGCCCTGTATCTGATCATCAATTACGATGCCATCACGGTACGTTACGGCTCACCCAGCACCGCCGACACCGTGGTCGGCCTGATCCTGGTCGGCCTCCTGCTCGAGGCGGCCCGCCGGACCATCGGTCCGGCCCTGCCGGTCATTGCCGGCGGCTTCATCCTCTATTCCTTTCTCGGTCCCTACATGCCCGATATCATCGCCTTCAAGGGGACCTCGATGAACCGGTTCGTCGGCCAGATGACCATGTCCACCGAGGGGATCTACGGTATCCCCCTGGATGTCTCGGCCACCATTGTCTTTCTCTTTGTTCTCTTCGGCGCCATGCTCGACAAGGCCGGGGCCGGTCATTATTTCATCCAGCTTGCCCTGGCCCTGCTCGGCCGCTACAAGGGCGGACCGGCCAAGGCGGCCATTGTCGGCTCCGGTCTCACCGGCCTGGTCTCGGGATCGAGCATCGCCAACATTGTCACCACCGGCACCTTCACCATTCCGATGATGAAGAAGGTGGGCTATCCGGCCACCAAGGCCGCTGCCACCGAGGTGGCCGCCTCCACCGACGGCCAGCTGGCGCCGCCGATCATGGGTGCTGCCGCCTTTATCATCGCCGAGTATGTCAATGTTCCCTACATCGAGGTGGTCAAGGCCGCGGCCATACCGGCCTTTGCCTCCTATGCGGCCCTGTTTTTCATCTCCCACATCGAGGCGTCCAAGCTCGGTATCAGGGGGTTGCCCAAGAGCGAGCTGCCGCCTTTTTTCAAGACCCTGCTCAGCGGTCTCCACTACCTGATTCCCCTGTCCATGCTGCTCTACGAGCTGATCGTGGTCCGGCATTCGCCGGAACTGGCCGCCTTCAATGCCATCCTGGTCATGTTCGTCATCATGCTCCTCCAGGAGCCGGTCATCGCCTACCGGGAGAAAAAGCCGCTGTGGCCCGCTTTCCTGAA
>JALSNC010000295.1 GCA_026987195.1 Desulfobulbaceae bacterium
TGAACTGCTCCAGTGCGTCCTGGCCCACCTTCTTTTTCTTCTGCTGTTTCGGCCTGGGCTGGGGCTCGCGCAGGGGCTCGCTCTGCAGGTTGTCGGGCAGGTTGTGGGAGATGTACTCCACCACCTCCATGCGGCCGATGCCCTCGGTGCCGAGGAAGTAGACCGCGTGGGAGTCGGGCTCGGTGAAGATGGAGACCAGCACGTCGCCGGTATCCACCTGTTTCTTGCCGCAGCTCTGGACGTGGTTCACCGCCCGCTGCAGGACCCGGTTGAAGGCCACGGTCTGGGCCGGCTCGGCATTGGCGTCCTTGAGGATCGGCATGCCGCCGGCAAAGAACCGCTCCAGCCGCTCCTTGAGGTTGTCGTTGTTGCCGCCGCACTTGTCGATGATGTGCCGGGCCAGGTCATCGTGCAGCAGCCCGTAGAGCATGTGCTCCACGGTGACATACTCGTGCCGGTTTTTCTTTGCTTCCTTGATCGCCCTGATCAGGGCCAGTTCCAGCTCTCTACTCAACATAATAATGGTACCTCTGATCCCGCCCGGCTCAGCTCACCTTTTCCAGGGAGCATTTGAGCGGGAATTGATTTTTCCGGGCCATGCGGTGGACAACGGCCACCTTGGTCTCCCCGATCTCGCGGGTATATATCCCGGCCACGCCCTGGCCCTGGTTATGGACGTTGAGCATGATCCGGGTGGCCTCGTCGGTGTCCTTGCCGAAGACCGTCTCCAGGACCATGACCACAAAGTCCATGGTGGTATAATCGTCGTTGTGGAGCAGCACCTTGTACATGGGCGGCTCCTGGAGATCCTCCCGCCGTCGTGTCAGGGTATCTTCCTGGTAGCTCGACTTGTCTTTTGCCATAGCGTTTGCGTGGATGCTCTAGTCAAAGTTTACCTGTATCCAGCGGTGCAGGTACAGAACTTTTACTATCACACGGATTGTTTTCTGAATCCGTGACCGTGATCCGGCTGCCGGACACCTGCCCGGGAGCGGACCCGATGACGGTTATAGGGGCTGCCACCGGACAGCAGTGGCCCCGGTGGCTGGTAACAGTATACCATGAAAGGGGCTAAGGGGTAAAAACTCTATGATAAATGTAATGCGTCAGCGCGAATTTGCAAGCCGGATTACGCGAAAATCGGACGCCGGAGGGCCGGTGGCCGCGGAAGATGCGGTTGTCGTTTTTCTCTTGCGGCCCTAACCGAAATCAGGAACCGGTCAACCGGCGAGCATGGCGAAGAGCAGGTGGTGCAGGACGGTGGCGGCCTCCACGGGCGAGCCCTTGAGCCGCATCTCGGCCGCAAGGAGCAGGCGCATCCATCGGCGCAGCACAGGCAGGGCAAAGGCGGATGCGGTTTTGAACTGCATGTAGAGGGCATAGGGGTGCCCCTTGAGTTCCTCGGCCCACTGCTGTCGTTCCTTGAGCCTGGGGAGACACTGCCGCTGGAAGGTCGCCGCGGACATGGAGGGGCTGTAGGCGAACTCCGGCTGTTCCTGCAGGGCACGGAAGAGCAGGAGGCTGCGGGTGAAGTTGCGCAGGGTGGCGATGATGGCCAGGGCATGGATATTGTTTTCCCGGAGGCGGTCGGCCAGGAGCAGGGCACGTTCCAGGTTGCGGGCGCCGATGGCGCCGGTCAGCTCGAAAAGGGCCTCCTGCCTGGTCCGGCCGACAATGGCATCCAGGTCCTCCTTTTCGATCCTGTTTCGCCTGCCCACATAGAGGGCCAGTTTCTCCGTCTCCATCCTGGCCGCCACCGGGTGGAAGCCGACCCGTTCCACCAGCAGGTTCACGGCCTCCGGGGCCATGGTCTTGCCCATCCCGGCCAGGACCTGACCGATGATCTCCACCAGCACCGATTTCTGTACCTTCTGCGCCCTGGCGCCGGCGCCGGTGTCCACGGCAAGATCGACGACCACGTGGTCCTTTTTCAGGGTCCTGAACAGGCGTTTGCGCTTGTCCACGGTCTCGGCCAGCAGGAGCAGGGTGTTGACCTCCGGGATACCGGCGGCCAGGGCCTCGAGCAGCTGGTCGGCCGGATCGCCGCCGGCACGGGCCCTGCCGCCTGCCGGCGGCGCGGCGGCCAGGATCTCGGTGATCCAGGCCAGGTCGCCGGCGGGCCGGGCAAAGCCGAACAGTTCCTGCCAGGCGGTATCGGACAGGGCGGCCGGATCCTGCTCCGGATCATTGCCATCGAGGCCGGCGGCCTCCAGCAGGGCGCGCAGGGCCCTGGCCGCCTGTTCCGTCTTGCCCGCCTCATGGGCGCCCGCCGCCCGTTTCCAGAGGGTCCGGGCCACGTTGCGGGAGTGGAAGAGCCGGGTGTCGGTGACCCGGAAGATCTGCCGCCCCGGCAGCAGGCTGAAACTGCGGAGGTTGGCGATGGTGGCGGCCTGGTCCTCGGTGTCGCCGTCCACCGCATGGACCGTGCCGCCATCGGCCAGCAGGCGGCGTTCCAGTTCCCGCGCCGTCTCCCGGCAGAGGTAGCGTTCGCCGAACAGCAGGTAGACCGGCGCGATGTCGCCCTGTTCCACGGCCCTGAGCAGGTCCGGCACTTGATCACGGCTGTAGAGCGGCATGGTCCTCCCCTGTACGGCCCTGTGCGGCAGCGGCCCTGTTGTCTTTCTCTTCGATGATCTTGTGCAGAATGGCGGTCAGTGAACCGGGCTGGAGATAGTCCTGGCCGCGGCCGCCCCTGAAGATGAAGGCCGAGCGCTCGGCCACCTCCTTCCAGGTCATGGTGTCCGGCCCCGTGGCCACCACCTCGAACAGGTTCCTGTTGTAAGGGTCGTTGATTATGGCCATGCCCGTGCCGATGGTGGCCAGGATGTCCACGTGGCCGAGGAACATCCGGGTCAGCCGGGTGTAGGCCTTGACTCCGCCGCAGGAACCGAGACTGAGAAACCGCTGCTTGTCGGTCAGGTCCCTGTCGCTGATGCGGCGCTGGCGGCGCAGCTTTTCCAGGGGCTCGGTGAGCTGTTCCGAACGCCAGTAGCTGTGGCCGCGCTGGGCCAGCATCTCGTCGCCGCTGCGGAGGAACCGTTCCAGCAGCCGTTCCTGGTTCTCCTCACCGCTGTAGACGTACTGGGCATGGGAGATGGTGATATTGCCCATGGTCCTGGCCAGGGCCACGGAGAAGTGGTCGCGCTCCATGGCCCGGAACAGCTCCAGCAGGGGGCGGGCGGCGCCTTCTTTCGCCGCCGTCGTCAGTTGGCCGATCCTGCGCCGGCAGGCCTCGTCCGGTGGTGTCAGGCTGTAGGTGTCACTGATCTCGAAGCGGTAGCCGGCGCGCAGCAGGGTACGGACGTTGGAGAGAAAGGAGCTGCGGCCGTCGTCGTCAGGATGAAAGATGGAGACCGAGGCCAGGCGATGGTCGCTTTTCCACCGGGCAAAGGGGGTCTGCTGGTAGCGGCCCAGGTCCTCGACACCTTTGCGGATGGCCAGGCGCAGGATCAGGCTGCGGTCGGCCGGCGACAGCAGGTCCGGGTATTCCTTGAGGTAGTACTGGAGGATGACGTTGACCAGGCGGGTGAACGCGCCCGAGCCGTTTTCGGCCACGTCGGCCATCCTGCGGATCAGGAAGGAGCGGGCGTCCGGGGCCAGCACCTGGAGCAGGTGCATGAAGGTGGCCGAGAAGAGCAGGATCGAGTCCTCGTCCCGGAAGGCCGAGGCAGCCACCAGTTCCAGGATCTGCCGCTGCAGGGCGTCATCCTCGGGAAAGAAGGTGGTCAACTTGCCCTTCTGGGCCAGGCTGACGATAAAGTCGGCCACCAGCATGTTGGCGGGATCGGTCTCCCGGAGGAAGTCCAGCAGGCTGTCGCTGTAACGCGCATCAATGCGTTTTTTCAGGACCGGCACCAGGATATCGCGAAACGAGGAGTCGTAGAGCTCGCTGCCCTGGGAGAGCAGGGCGTAGATGTCGGCCGAGACGAGATCGCGCGCGGTCTGCAGGCGGTCCGCGGCCGTGGCCCGCCGCAGGATACCGATCAGTTGCGCCCTGTTGCCGCCGGAGATCAGGGGATAGAACTCGTTACCGAACCGGAACCGCACCTGCGGCGACAACCGCTGAAATCGTTCGTAGAGCTGCTGCGGCGAGAATCGGCGCAGCACACTGTCCGGGATCTCGAAGCCGAACCGGTCGGTGATGGCGTGCAGGTTGTTGATCTTCCAGATCAGCTCCTCGCCGCCGTCGTAGAAGGCCTGCAGGAGCTGCCCGCGCTCCCTGTCGTCCAGCCGGTAGTACTGTTTTTCCTGGATCTCGGGCGGCAGGGCGAAATAGCGGATCAGCCAGCGCCAGGCCTCCTCCCGGGTCATCTCCTTCTGCCGGAACAGGCAGCGGGCGTTCCAGGCATCGTCCTGGCGGAGCTGCCGGAGCAGGGGCAGGGCGTCGAGCATGGTGGCGGTGTCCATGCCGGCGACCTCGGCAAAGGCGCCGCAGGCCCTGGCCTGGTTGTCCTTGAGCAGGGCCAGGGAGACCATGCCGTCCAGGGCGTGGATGGCGTCCATGTCGCCGATGGCCAGGAATCCCTGGACAGCCCTGTTGTTGGCATCCTTGAGGGTGCTGAGCAGGGGAATGGTGTCCAGAGCGTGGCGGGCGGTGATCTTCGGCAGGTTCAGGTAATTGCGGAAGGACTTGCCTGCCTCGTAGGAAAGTTTTTTGATCTCCGGCAGGGCGGTGAGGGCAAGATCCATGTCCACGCCGGGCAGCTCGCTCCATTTTTCAAAACAGAGGACCTGCTCGAAGGAGAGGCCAAGGCTGAGGATCTCCTTCCAGGCCTGCCTGGATTTTTCAAAGGAGATGCCCGGCATTCGGCACATCCGGCGAAAGATCCGCTGCCCGCCGTAGCCGATGCCGCGGATGATCTCGCGGCCGTAGGCGAGTTCGTCGCCGGTGAGGCAGGGGATGGCGCGAAAGAGCTCCACGGTCTGTTGCCAGCTCGCGTCCTCGGGGCGGAAACGGGCCGCTGCCGGCTGAACCGGAAGCAGAGATACCAGCAGCAGGATCACGAAAAAGAAAAAAAATCTCTGTTTGCCTGTGGGCTGCATGACGGGTATGGTGGGTCTCTGCCCAAGTCCCGAACGTAACCGATCCGTTCCCTGGTTCCTGTCTCTCGATCCCATGGCGCCCCTGACCAATCCTTTTGCCGCCGGCCGTCTGCTGCCGGCCCTGGCGCTGCTCGCCGCCACCGTGCTGTGGGGCAGTTCCTTTGTGGCCATGAAGTTCGCCTTCCGCGAACTCCATCCCCTGCTGGTGATCTTCGGCCGCATGCTGCTGGCGGCCCTCTGTTTCCTGCCCTTTGTGCCTTCCTTTACCAGGTTGCCCCTGCGGCGGCACCATATTCTTCCCCTGCTGGCCATGGGATTCTTCGAGCCCTGTCTCTATTTCCTGCTCGAGTCGGCGGCCCTGCTGCGGACCAGCGCCTCCCAGGCCGCCATGATCACCACCATGCTGCCCCTGCTGGTGGCCATGGCCGCGGGCCTGCTCCTGGGCGAGCGCATCACCATGCGGACCGTGGCAGGTTTCGTTGTTGCCGCGGCCGGCGCCATCTGGCTGAGCCTGGCCGGCCACGCCACCACCGCCTCGCCGGACCCGGTCCTGGGCAATTTTCTCGAGTTCCTGGCCATGGTCAGCGCCACCGGCTATATCATCCTGGTCAAGCACCTGAGCCGGACCCTGCCGCCCCTGTTCCTGACCGCGGTGCAGTGTTTTGTCGGCGTGGCCTTCTTCCTGCCCGTGCTCTTGCTCCCCGGCGTGGGACTGCCGGCAGCGATGCATCTTCCTTCCATCCTGGCGGTCGTCTACCTGGGGATCGGTGTCAGCGCCGGCGCCTACGGCCTCTACAACTACGGCACCAGCCGCCTGCCGGCCAGCCAGGCCGTGGCCTTCATCAACCTGATTCCGGTGTTTACAATCCTGTTCGGTTTTTTTATCCTGCAGGAGCGGCTGGGCCTGTGGCAGGTGGTGGCCTGCCTGGTGGTCTTTGCCGGGGTCCTCCTCAGCCAGGACGTGGCCGCGGAGGGCGCCGGGAGCGGGACCGATGGCGGCGGCCGGCAGCCACGGCAGCAGAAAGTCTGAGTGTATCCGGGAGAGGGAAAGATGGCAAGGTATCTGATTCTCATCGGCGTTCTCTTCATCGCCGCCGGCCTGCTCTGGCCCTGGCTGAAGAACCTGCCCCTGGGCAGGCTGCCCGGTGACATCATCATCCATCGCCAAAATTTCCGTTTCTATTTTCCGGTGACCACCTCCATCGTGGTCAGCCTGCTCCTGACCCTGCTCCTGTGGCTGTTCAGGAAATGAGGCCGGGTGCGGCCGGGGACCCCCCGCTGCCGGTGAGCGCGCCGGATCTCGCCTGCGCCGGTTTCTGCCGCGACTGCGGCCGCGAACACCGGTTGCCTGCGGACGAGGCGCGGCAGCACTGCCTGGAGCTGATGGCGCTGCTGGCCCGGCATGGCCGTATCGATTTTACCCGGCCGGGAGTCGCGGAGCCACGTTTTTCCACCGCGCCCCTGTTCGGGCCGGACCGGGGCAAGATGTTCGGCGTCCTGGTCTGCCGGCGGCCCGACGGCTCCCGGACCCTGCTGCGCGCCTTTTCCGGCCAGTATGGCGGCGCCTGGGAGGTGGCGGGCTGGGTGGGGCCGCTCTTTCCCGTGCCGGCCTTCAATGCCGTCAGCCGGGACACGGAACAGCGGATCAAGGCCCTGGGCCGGCAGATGGAGGGACTGGCCAAGGATTCTCCGCGCAGGCGCGAACTGGCCGCCCGCCGCCGGGCCCTGTCCCGCAGGCTGATGCGAGAGCTGCACGGGCTCTACACCCTGGTCAACTTCCGGGGGCGGTCCCGGAACCTGGCCCGGGCCTTTCTCGCGCCCGGCATCCCCACCGGCGCCGGCGACTGCTGCGCGCCCAAGCTGCTCAATCACGCCGCCCGGCACCAGCTTGTGCCCCTGAGCCTGGCCGAGTTCTACTGGGGCCGGGAAAACCGTTCCCGCACCCGCTTCCATAGCTGTTTCTATCCCCCCTGCAGCAGCAAGTGCCGGCCACTGCTCGGCTTTCTCCTCTGCGGCCTGGAGGAGTAGCGCCATGGCTGATACGCACTTCCTTCGCCTGGTCCACGTGGATCCCCTGTTCGCGGTGGTGGACAAGCCCTCGGGCCTGCTCGCCGTACCCGGCCGGGGGCCGGACAGGCAGGACTGCGTGGTCAGCAGGTTCAGGCGCTGCTTTGCCGATGCCATCGACCAGCCGGCGGTCCATCGCCTGGACATGGACACCTCGGGACTCATGGTCCTGGCCCGCAGCCGCGAGGCGCACCGCAATCTCTCCCGCCAGTTCCAGCAGCGCCGCGTCGGCAAGGTCTATGTCGCGCTGCTCGAAGGCAGGGTCCGCAGGCGCAGCGGCACCATCCGCCTGGCCTTCCGCCTCGATCCCGACAACCGGCCCCGCCAGGTCCTTGACCCGGTCCGGGGCAAGCCCGGCATCACCCGCTGGCGGGTGCTCGCCATTGAAGGGGACAGGACGAGGATCGAGTTCGTGCCCCTCACCGGCCGCACCCACCAGCTTCGCCTCCATGCCGCCCATCCCCTGGGCCTGGGCTGCCCCATTGTCGGCGACCGGTTGTACGGCAGCGGCACCCGCAGCGGCGAGATGCTCCTTCATGCAGCCGAGCTCGCCTTTGCCCATCCCGCCACCGGCCTGCGGCTGCTCTTCCGGTCTCCTCCGCCCTTCTGAGTTCCTCGACCGCCCTCCCTGCCGGTTGACGCCGGCCGTGGCCATGTCTATCTTTTCCTGGCAGGCCGGAGAATGGCAGATGCCGGCGGCTGCAGCAAGAGGGGGTGTCCGGCCGGCGGTCACCCGGCGGGGTAATTCAAATCAATGGAGGTACGGAAATGGCGACATTGCAGCAACTGCGGCAGGGGCTCGGGGAGGTCTGGTCCACGGTGGCGGACGGGTGGCGGCGGCTCGCCGACCGGGCGGCCAGCGCGGTCACCCGCTTTTCTCCCGCGGCACGGGACAGGGATGAAGACCTGCTGCCGGAGATGAGCGAACGGTCCGTGGGCTGGGGCGTGCTGGCGGCCGAGGTCTTTGCCGATGATGACCGGGTGGTGGTGCGGATGGAGATCCCGGGTATGAAACGCGGCGATCTCGACATCGAGATCCTGGATGATCTGCTGGTGGTCCGCGGCCAGAAGCGCATGGAACGGGAGACCAGCCACGGCCGGTATCATGTCCTCGAGTGCGCCTACGGTGCCTTTGAGCGCGCCATTCCCCTGCCTGTACCGGTGGACGAGAAGCGGGCCAGGGCAAAGTACCGGCGGGGCGTGCTGCGTATCGAGCTGCCCCGGCTGCAACCCGGGAGCTTGGGGCTGCGCCGGATTCCGGTCAGGTAGGGCCGGAACCTCCCGGCCGTTTTCCGGCCAGATTCTTTTCGATCTCCTGCACCGTGGCGGTGAGCCTGCAGCGGACATTATGGGTGTGGATGCTTTCCGAGCTGTCTGACTCCACCACCACGGTGCTGTCCGGCGGCAGCAGGTGGCCCAGGACCTCCGGTACCCGGGCGGCAACTGCACGCACGGCGTCTTCGGCAAACTGGGGCTGCAGGTGGGCCTGCATCACCATCTCGGCCTCGTCGGGCCGTTTGAGAAGGCTCTGGGTGAGGTGCAGGGCCAGGTCGAGGCAGGAGCGGAGATCCTGCGGGCCGGGTCCTCCGGGGCCGGTCGCCACCTCCAGGCGGGTGAAGGAACGCTGGGAATGGGTGGCCGGCGGCAGGCTGTGGTCCTCGGCCGGGTGGATGGCCCGGGCATAGGCCTGGGTACAGGGGCAGGCGGTGATGTGGTGGACCCCGATGCCCAGGCGGGCCCGGATGTGGCCGCTCTTCCTGCCTGCCTCGGCCCATGCGTCCACGTGCAGGGTATCCACGGAGGTACGCCCGCTCACCGGCGTGGCCCGGCAGAGGGGCATCTGGCCGCGGAGTCGCACTTGGGCCCGCTCCCCCTCCTGTCGACGGACCACCGCGCCGGCCAGGGCCATGGCATAGGCGGCCGGGTGCTCGAAGGCGGTCTCGTACAGGCGGGAGATCTCCTCCTCGATGCGCGACATGTGGATGCCCCGCAGGTGCGGCGGCAGATCCACGCTCACCGATCCGGTCAAGGGAATGCGGCCCTGGGGCAGGAGAATCCAGAGGGTCTGCCCGCCCACGCCCACCTCCTGGATCGGCAGGGGAAATTCCGGCTGTGTCCGGGGGACGTCTTCGCCCTGCTCCAGGGCCCGGGCATGTTCTTCCGGGCTGAAGAGGTTCATGCCAGTCCGGCATGTCGCATGCTGTTGTACCAGTCCTGGACAGTCTTCCATTGATGCCCCTCCTTGGCGGCAAGTTCCATGGCCCGGTCCAGGTGGGCGATCAGGTCACCATGATCGTCTCCTGTCAGGCACTGTCTGAGAGATCGCAGCAACCCCAGTACCGCCCGGGGACGGCAGGCTGCGGCCGAAAGGCTTCCCGGGTGCAGCCGCCGCCGGGTGACCACCCGGGGGATGAAGCCCAGCGGATGGTTCCGGGCCACCTTGACGAAGAAATGCCAGTCCTCCCCCAGGGGCAGGGGCTCGAAGCCGCCGGCCTCCTCGAAGGCGCGGCGGGTGACGGCCACCGACGACGGAACCAGGAAACACCAGCGGACCAGGGCCGCCAGGCACCTGCCCCGGGGGCCCCGGCCCTGGTCCGGGATCAGGAAGGTGCCGCCGTCCAGCTCGTTGACCGTGCAGGTCACGCCGTAGGCCATCTCCATGCCCTGTTCCATCGGGGCCAGCAGGGCCTCCACGTGATCGGGCAGCCACTGGTCATCTGAATCGAGAAACATGATCAGCTCGGAGCTGGCCGCTGCCACGCCGAGGTTCCTGGCCGGGCCCGGGCCCCGGTGTGGTGTCCGAATCACGCTCACCCCCGGAAAACGCTCCGCCACCACCTGGCCGGAGTCATCGCCGGAGCCATCGTCCACGACGATGATCTCCAGCTTCCGGGCCGTGCGCTGGGCAAGCACGCTGGCCACGGCGCGGGTCACCATCCGCGCCCGGTCACGCACCGGGATGATACAGCTCACCTGCCCGGCGGAAAGCACAGCGCCGCCTCCCGGATCCTGCCTGCCAGCCTGTGGTCGATGTAGTCGCACACCCTGGGAATCATCTCGTCGAGATAGCGGCCGATCTGTTCGGGGCGGGCCGTGGTCTTCGTCTGGCAGAAGAGGCACTTGCGCTCACCGCCACCGGTGGAGGGCAGGCCCAGGTCCTCCAGCAGGTGGCGGGTGACGTCCTCGGAGTCAAACGCCTCATAGACCGGGAAACGGGTGGCGATGCCGAACCGGTCGGCCATGGCGGCGATCCGCTCCATGAAGGCCGGGGTCTGTTCGGGATAATAGTCCTGGCGCAGGGTATAGCCGGCCGTCAGGACCGGGACCCGGTGGCGGACGCAGTAGATAACGGCCCGGGCGTGCATGGCCAGCTTGCAGGCCACGCAGACCAGGTTTTTCCCGTCGAAACGGGGCATGAGCTCCTCGTAGTGGTCGAGCCAGAGTCCCTGGAACAGCCGGCCGCAGTCCAGTTCCACATACTCGGTTTCGGGCGGTTTGGCCCCGGCCGGCGCCTGGGCCGCGAGGATCTTTGTCGCTGTTTCCAGCCTGGTTGCGGGAAAGGCCGGGAAACGCCCCATGCCGTTGAGCATGTGCAGGAGATGGATGCGCTCCGGCCTGCCCAGCAGCGGGTCGAGTCCGGTTGCCGCCAGGGCATAGATGGAGAGCGAGTCCCGCCCCCCGGAATAGAGTACCGCCACCTCCTGTCGTTCCATCGCTCACTCCTTTGCCACGGTATAGGTGAGAAACAGCTCCCCCGTGGCCACCTGTTCACATGCCGTCAGCTCGAGATCGAGAAAAGGGTCGCCCAGGGGCGCCTGTCCCTCCAGCAGTGAGATGCCGCTGCCGGCTCCGAGCAGTCTTGGCGCGAGGGTGAGGTGGATCTCGTCCACCACCCCCTGGGCCAGGGCGCTGTAGTTGAGCCTGCCGCCGCCCTCGATGAGGAGCCTGTCCACGCCCCTGTCCGCAAGCCAGGCCAGGACCTCTTTCAGGTCCAGCTCGCCGGCCGGGGTTCCGGCCACCGCCACCACCTCGGCTGTCGTGGTCAGCAGGCGCTGCAGCTTCGGAGCGGCCACGGACGAAGTGAAGACCACCGGCAGCGGGCCGCGACCTGAAAACAGGGCCTTGCCGTCCGGGCTGATGCGGCCGCTGCCGGTGATCACGGCCCTGATCCTGTTGTCCGGCAGCCGGCCGCCGCCACAGGCCATGACCGGGTCATCCCGGCGCAGGGTCGCGGCCCCCATGAGGCTGGCGCCGGTGGCGTCGCGCAGGGCCTCGAGCCGCTGCCGGTCCAGGGGACTGCCCATGCAGGCCGGGCTGATGCGGCCGCAGACGGTGCTGACGCAGATTATCGAGGTCTTCAACGTGGCTGGGGCCATCGGGAACGGAAAAGGGGGATGTGCAGGTCCCTTTGCTTCCGGTCCGCCGGGATTGGGGGTTGTCAGGGAAACTCCGGATATCAGGCTAAGAAGTACAGGACAGCCTGCCGGAAATCAAGGGGTTTTCCGGTCATCCCGGAGAGGGTGGCGGAGGCGGTCACTGGTGTTGCCGGGTGGCGACATGATGGGCTATGGTTCTGTTTTCGGGCAGAGCATCCTGTTCATCATCTTCTCGGTCTCGCGCAGAAAGACCTGGTAGTAGCGCTGTTCTCCCGGGGTGCCGGAGTTGCGGTAGCGGGCCTGCATCTTCATCCGCAGGCGGGCCAGGTCCGGGCAGGGCAGATCGCGGATGGCCCTGCGGTAGTTGAGCAGGTAGCGGGGGATAGTCTGTTGCAGGCCCTTGTCCGGCAGCGGCCCCGGATCGGCGCCATGGCAGGGGAGAGCGGGCAGCAGCAGGAGCGCGCAGAAGAGCAGGCCTCTTCGTATCACTGCACCCATGGCAGGACCTCGCGGGTTGATTTCAGCAGGTGGCCTGCCATGAAAGCAGCAATTTTCGTGCCCGTTCGTGGGCAGAGCCCGGGTGGAACCGCTGGCCGGGGATCAGCCGTCGGGCGTGGGCCCGGTGCCGCCGGTTGCGGCAAGCCTGTGCTGCCGCCGTTCCTCGGCCTGCTGCCAGCGGCGCACCGCCTCCGCGGTGTCGGGGTGATGGGGAGGCACCGGGACGGGCCGACCCTGTTGGTCGATGGCGACAAAGGTGAGATAGGCCGAGGCGATGTGCCGCACCCTGCCGCTGCGCATCTCCTCGCCCTCCACCCGGACGCCGATCTCCATGGAGGAGCGGTGGGTCAGGTTGAGGCTCGCCTTCAGGGTCAGCAGGTCGCCGACATGGACCGGGTTGTGGAAATCGATCCGGTCGATGGAGGCGGTGACCACGTTGCACTTGGCGTGGCGGGTGGCGATGACAAAGGCGGCATCGTCGATGAGCTGCATGATGACGCCGCCGTTGATGTTGCCGGCCGGGTTGGCGTGGTAGGGCATCATCACATGGGAGATGACGGCGCCGCAGGTGGTGAGGTCGTGCCGCTGTGGATCCATGGGCATATAAAAGTACCGGTATTTTGAGATGGTTGCCGATAGCGGTGGACTATTACCCGGCCATGACAGCCGCTGAAAATCAGGCAGAGGGCATATCATGCGGCAGAGCGATACAGCTTCCGTTCCCTGGCACCTGGCACCTGTCCCCTGGCCCCTGTCCCCTGGTACCTGAAAAAAAGCCCCTTCCGGTCGTGCCGGAAGGGGGCTGTGTTCCACGGGCGGTTATTTTTTCCTGAACACCAGCTTGTTGTCCAGACCCTTGTCGACGATGATATGATCGCCTTCCTTGAAGTTGCCTTCCAGGATCTCCAGGGCCAGTGGATCCTCGATGTAGCGCTGGATGGCCCGCTTGAGGGGCCGGGCGCCGAAGTTGGGATCGTAGCCGGTCTCGACCAGGAATTCCTTGGCGGCCCGGGTCAGCTCGATGGTGTACTTCCGGTCCCTGAGCCGTTTCTGCATCCGGCCGATCTGGATGTCGACGATCTGCATCAGGTCTTCCCTGGTCAGGCCGTGGAAGGTGATGATCTCGTCCACCCGGTTGAGGAACTCGGGCTTGAACTGCCGGTGCAGCAGCTCGTCGATCTGGCGGTGCATCTCCTCCGGATCGGTCTGGCCCAGCTCCATGATGATGTGGCTGCCCAGGTTGGAGGTCATGATCAGGATCGTATTCTTGAAGTCCACGGTCCTGCCCTTGCCGTCGGTCATCCTGCCGTCGTCAAGGACCTGGAGCAGGACGTTGAATACGTCCGGATGCGCCTTTTCGATCTCGTCGAGCAGGATCACCGAGTAGGGCCGCCTGCGCACGGCCTCGGTCAGCATGCCGCCCTCGTCGTAACCGACATAGCCGGGGGGGGCGCCGATGAGCCGGGCCACGGAGTGTTTCTCCATGTACTCGGACATGTCGATCCGGATCATGGCGTGCTCGGAATCGAACAGGAAGTCGGCCAGGCTGCGGGCCAGTTCGGTCTTGCCCACGCCGGTGGGGCCCAGGAAGATGAACGAGCCCAGGGGCCGGTCGGGATCCTGCAGGCCAGCGCGCGCCCGGCGCACCGCGTTGGCCACCGAGCGGATGGCCTCCTTCTGGCCGACCACCCGTCTGGACAGCTCCTCCTCGGCATGGACCAGTTTCTCCTTTTCGCCCTCGAGCAGTTTGTCCACGGGGATACCGGTCCACTTGGCGACCACGGCGGCCACGTCCTCGGCCGACACCTCTTCCTTGAGCATCTTGTGGTTCTGCTGGATCTCCTCGAGCTTTTTGTTCTCTTCTTCCAGCTTTTTCTCCAGCTCGACGATCTTGCCGTAGCGGATCTCGGCCACCTTGCTCAGGTCGCCGGCCCGTTCAGCCTGCTGTTCCTCCATGTGCGCCTCGTCGATCTGGGTCTTGATCTGGCGGATCCGCTGGATCACGTCCTTTTCAAGCTGCCACTGGCCCTTCATGGCGTTGAGACGGTCGTTGAGGTCGGCCAGTTCCTTTTTCAGCTTTTCCAGCCGTTCCCGGGAGGCCTCGTCCTTTTCCTTCTTCAGCGCCTCCATCTCGATCTCCATCTTGATCCGCCTGCGGTCAAGCTCGTCGATCTCGGTGGGCATGGAATCGATCTCGATCCGCAGGCGCGAGGCGGCCTCGTCAATGAGGTCGATGGCCTTGTCCGGCAGGAACCGGTCCGTGATGTAGCGGCTGGAGAGGGTTACCGCGGCCACGGTGGCCGAGTCCTGGATGCGCACACCATGGTGCACCTCGTACTTCTCCTTGATGCCGCGCAGGATGGCGATGGTGTCCTCCTCGCTGGGCTCCTGCACCAGGATGGGCTGGAAGCGCCGCTCCAGGGCCGGGTCCTTTTCGATGTACTTGCGGTACTCGTCCAGGGTGGTGGCGCCCACGCAGTGCAGCTCGCCCCTGGCCAGGGCCGGCTTGAGCATGTTGGAGGCGTCCATGGAACCTTCGGCCGCGCCGGCACCCACCAGGGTGTGGATCTCGTCGATGAAGAGGATGATCTCGCCGGCGCGCTTCTCCACCTCCTTGAGCACCGCCTTGAGCCTGTCCTCGAACTCGCCCCGGTACTTGGCACCGGCCACCAGGGCACCCAGGTCCAGGGCGATGACCTGCTTGCCCTCCAGGGTGGCGGGGATGTCGCCGTTGACGATCCGCTGCGCCAGTCCCTCGACGATGGCGGTCTTGCCGACACCGGGCTCGCCGATCAGGACCGGGTTGTTCTTGGTCCGCCGCGACAGGACCTGGATGATCCGCCGGATCTCCTCATCCCGGCCGATGACCGGGTCGAGCTTGCCCTGGCGGGCCATGTCGGTCAGGTTGCGGGCATACTTCTCCAGGGCCTGGTACTTGTCCTCGGGATAGGGGTCCGTGACCCGCTGGTTGCCGCGTACCGTGGTCAGGGCCTGGAGGAAGGCCTGCTCGGTGATGCCGAGGCGCGACAGCATGGCGGTGACCGCCAGGGCGGTATTGGCGAGCATGGCCAGGAACAGGTGCTCCTGGCTTACGTACTCGTCCTGCATGTTGGTGGCGGCCTTGAAGGCCTGGTCCAGCAGGTTGCGGAAGTCCTGCGAGGCATAGGTCTGGCCGGCGCCGGCTCCCGAGACCTGCGGCAGTTTGTCGATGAGCTGGTTGGTCTCGCTGAGGACCACGCTCGGTTCAACGCCCATCTTCTGCAGCACCGGAACCACGACGCCCTCGGGCTGCTCGAGAATGGCCTTGAGCAGATGTTCAGGCTGCAGTTCCTGGTTGCCCTTGTTCTGGGCAATGTTGTGGGCGCTTTGGATTGCTTCCTGTGATTTCAGGGTGAATTTATCCAGTTGCATCTCTTTTCTCCTTACCCGTTCCGCTTTGAGAACAGGGGTTTGTTGGTTGTATTCTTCGCTTACGAAAAGGTAAGAATGTTTTTTGGCCTGTCAAGAATATGGCGAAAAAAGATGTGAAAAAACAGGAAGAAGCCCGGGGCGCGGCAGGGTGACAAAAAAAAGCCCCTGTCCGGAAGGACAGGGGCTTTTGCACCTCATGCTGCGGAGGATATCAGCCGCCGCAGGAACCCGAGCTGCAGGAGCCCGAGCTGCACCCGCCGCCGCCCACGGGGTTGGCGGAGGTGATGGAGAAGCCGGAACGGTAGCCGGCCTCGATGAAATCGACCTTGATGCTGCCGCAGGTGGACAGCAGTCCCTCTTCCACGAGGAAGGTCAGGTTGTCTTCTTCAAAGGTCCTGTCGTTTTCTTTTGGCTCATCCAGAGCCAGCCCCAGGGAGGGGCCGGCTCAGCCACCCTGCATCAGGGCGATGCGGACGGCAGAGTCGATGTTGTTCTGCGCGAGATAGTTTTTGAGGTTCTCGACAGCGGATCCTGTCACTTCAAGCATTTTTTCCTCCTGATTGTTCATAAAAAAACTGAACATCCCACTGTGGAATGATTGTAAACCAAGGGGCTTTCACCAGCGGTGCCGCCGGCTCCCCGCAGGAAGACCGGACAGGACACCTTATCAATAATGGTAAGGTAGTTTTGGCGAGAAGTCAATGCAGGAATCAACATTTGATATTCATTCCTGAGAGGGACGGATATATTGCCCGAACCGGCGCGCACGGCGGGGTTGTGCCGGAGACAACTAAAAAAGTTGCTAAAGCAGGCGTTGTTATCTACAATCGGGACTGCATGAGGTATGTCACAGACGTCGGAACAGGCAGGGGGCCATGGGTTCTTTTCCGGATCAAGGACACAACGAGGATAGCAAATGCGCAAGATAGTGATTTCCACCGGCGGCGGCGACGCGCCGGGGCTCAATGCGGTGATCTTCGCGGTGGTCAACTCGGCCACCAGGCGCGGCTGGGAGATCTATGGCAGCCGTTCGGGCTACAAGGGACTGCTGGATCTCGATGACCTTGTCCGCCTGACCCCCGAGGACGTGGAGGGGATCACCCCCATCGGCGGCACCATCCTCGGCTCCACCAACAAGGGCAATCCCTTTGCCATGCCCATCGAGAACCTGGCCGGCGAGATCAAGATCGTCGATGTCTCGGACCGTGTGCTGCGCAACTTCCAGCGCATGGGCTTCTACTGCCACATCGCGGTGGGCGGTGACGGCAGCCTGGACATTGCCCACAAGTTCGCGCAAAAGGGGATGCCGGTGATCGGCGTGCCCAAGACCATTGACAACGATCTCGAGGCCACCGACCGTACCTTCGGGTTTGACACCGCCGTCTCCACCGCCACCGAGGCCCTGGACAAGCTCCATTCCACGGCCAAGTCCCATGACCGGGTGATGGTGGTGGAGGTCATGGGCCGGGAGTCGGGCTGGATCGCCCTCTATTCCGGAATTGCCGGCAATGCCGATGCCATCCTTATTCCCGAGATTCCCTTCTGCATCGATTCGGTCTGCGAGAAGATCAGTGACAACGAGCTCCACGACAAGCACTATTCCATTGTCGTGGTCGCCGAGGGCGCCGAGGCCGAGGACGGGCACGTGATCACCAGGGGCCAGGGCGAGGTGGGCCGCCAGGAGGCCGTGCTCGGCGGCATCGGCGAGTGGGTGGCCAACGAGATCCGCCAGCGACTGGGCAAGGATACCCGTTCCCTGGTCCTGGGGCACCTGCAGCGGGGCGGCTCACCCACCACCTATGACCGGCTGCTTGCCCTTCGTTTCGGCGCTGCGGCGGTGCGCATGGCCGAGGACCAGGTCTTTGACCACATGGTGGCCTCGGCGCCGCCGACCATGATCTCGGTTCCCCTGGCCGAAGCGATCAAGAGCAGGAAAAAGGTCGATCTCGACAGTGACAAGGTGATGACCGCCCGCGAGATCGGCATCTGTCTGGGCGACTGACCGGCCGGGCGGGGGGGGAAGATCCGCACAGGAAGGAGAAGGTAAACGTATTGCTCTGTTTCAGGTAGTTGCTGATAGCGGTGAACTATTAGGGGAGAAGAAGGTGGGAAGCGGCGAGCTGCTGCAGCAGGTCTATGACCGGCTGTATGCCCATTTCGGGCCCCAGCACTGGTGGCCTGCGGAGACACCGTTCGAGGTCCTGGTGGGTGCCATCCTGACCCAGAACGCCAACTGGAAGAACGTGGAAAAGGCCATCGCCAACCTGCGGGACGCGGGTTTCCTCAGCCTGGAGAGGATGGCGGAGCTGCCCGTGGACCTGCTGGCCGAATACATCCGTCCCTCGGGGTATTACAATATCAAGGCCGGTCGGCTGCGGAACCTGCTGGACCATATCCGCACGGTCCATGGCGGCGACCTCGACGCCTTCCTGGGGCAGCCCCCGGAGGCGCTGCGCGAGGAGCTTCTTTCCATCCGGGGAATCGGCCCGGAGACAGCCGACTCCATGCTCCTCTATGCGGCGGCCAGGCCGGTCTTTGTCGTGGATGCCTACACCCACCGTATCCTCAGCCGCCACGAGATCATTCCCGAGGAGTATGGCTACAGCGAGATCCAGGAACTCTTCACCGACAACCTGCCGGCGGATACCGCCCTCTTCAACGAGTACCATGCCCTGCTGGTCCGCACCGGCAAGGAGTACTGCCGCAAGTCGAACCCCCGCTGCGACCTCTGCCCCCTGCAGTCCATCTGAGCGCCGGGCCGGGAGGTTCTCATCCCTCTCCTGCTGTCACCGCTCACTTCCCTCCTGTTCCCTCGTGCTGTGCCAGAGAAACTTGCGGCAGATGCCGCGGATCATGCTGGCCTCCTTTTTCCTGAGGCGGACCCTGCCCAGGAACTGGCGGATATTGCGCATCCAGTAGGTATGGTTGGTGTCGTGGAGAAAGGTGACCCGGGTCAAAACCTGTTCGATATGGTCGTACATGCCCTCCAGGTCAAAAGAGTTGGCATACTCGGCCTCGGGGACGGCGTGGCTGCGGGGCCGGCTGAGGGCGAGGTGGAGCTCGTAGGCGTGAATGGCCACGGCCTGGGCCAGGTTGAGTGAGGAGAAGTCGGCGGTGGGAATGGTGGAGGTGAACTGGCAGAGGTCGAGATCCTCGTTGATCAGGCCCGTGTTCTCCGGGCCGAACATGAGGGCGATCCTGCTGCCGGCCGCCACGGCGGCAACCTCCTCCATCACCTCCCGGGGCGCCTGCTCCCTGGGCCGCTGCCTTCCCTGCCGGGCGGTGGTGCCGACGATGAAGTGAAACGGGGCCGCTGCCTCGGCCGTGGTGGCGGCTATCTGCAGGTCATGGATCAGGTGGGCGGCCTTATGGGTGGCCATCTTCAGCATCCGTTCCCGGTCCGGCTCCTCCCCGGCAACGACGATGAGGCGCGAGATCCCGAAGTTGCAGGCGATGCGGGCCGAGGCGCCGATATTCTCGGGATAGCGGGGACCGACCAGGATGATGGCGGTCTCCTGCGGCTGCGCGGGAAGGGGATGGTGGTGCGGCATGGGGATATCGGAACAGCGTGCCGGGCCAGGTCACAGGGCAGGTCGGAACATGGCCCGGCCCGGCAGGGCAGGGGCAGGGAATCCCGGCATATGGCACTACTCAGTTGCCGGCCGGTTCCTCGAGTTCCAGGGTCTTTTTGCGGGCGTCGTCGCCGCTGCCGGAAGAACTGCCGGCGGTGCTGGTCATGCGCTTGATAAAGGGAATGATGCCGGACTCGGCCTTGCGCATCTCCTCTTCCGCCTCCTTGAGGGTGATCTGCCAGGCAGGGGCGAATCCGGGCGATTTCTCGAACATGATCTCCACCGCCTTCTGGTAGATCTGCGCCTGCCGCAGTTCCTGGCGTCCCGGTTTCTGGTTCAGGACCTGGACCATGTTGCGCAGGTTGTCACGCTCCTGCTTGATCTTGTCCAGGGCGGCCTTGCGCCGTTCGTTCTCCTCGGAATCGATCTCGAGCTTGGTGTGCAGATGTTCGCGCAGTTTCTTGATGTCCGCCGAGAGCTGCCGCATCTTGAACAGAGCCCGGATCCAGAGAACCAGGGCGACGAGCAGGCCGATGATCAGGCCGCGGAGAAAGGGATTGGCCAGGATATTGCTGATCCAGCTTGTTTCTTGCATTTGATACCTCTCCATGGACAGATGGGCTGATTCCGGTTTCCTGCCCGGGCCCGGCCTTCACGGATATTGGGGTGGCGGGAGACGGCGGCACCGTTCCCGCTGTGGAACGATTCAGCAAAAGTATCGGTCTTTTCAGGTGATTGCCGATAGCGGTGAACTGTTACACGGTTCACATCTTCAGGTGAATCCATACATATTTATTTGATATTCCCTGGTTCGTCAAGGGAAAGAAATGGGCCCTTTCCGGGTGGCCTCCTGTGGATGTTGCGTAATTTCCAGAAGATGCCGACAAGAATGTAGAGGGCTGCCGCCAGCATGATGATGGTGGCGCCCGCCGGCAGGTCCGGCTGGTAGCTGAGCGCCAGGCCGCCGCTGGTGGCGAGCAGGCAGAGGAGGGTGCTGGCAAGCATCATGGCCGGCAGCCGGGTGGTGAGACGGCCGGCGGCGGCAGCGGGCAGGGCCAGGAGAGCGACCACCAGGATGATCCCCACCACCTGGACCAGCAGGACCACGGTCAGGGCCACCAGGCAGAGGAAGATGGTGTTGCAGCGGTCCACGGCAATGCCGGAGATGCGGGCGAACTCCTCGTCGAAGCTGATGGCCAGCAGCCGGTTGTAGAACAGGGTGACCATCAGGAGGAGAACCAGGTCCAGAAGACCGATCAGGAGCAGGTCCCGGCCCGAGACCATGAGGATGTCACCAAAGAGATAGCTCATCAGGTCTTCGTTGTAGCCACTGGTCTTGCTGATGAACAGGATGCCGATGCCCATACCCACGGACCAGACCGCGCTCAGGACCGTATCCTGGCGCATGGCGGAATGGCCCTGGAGGAAGGAGATGACCAGGGCCGCCACCAGGGCGGCGATGGTGGCGCCGGTGAGCGGCGTCAGGAAGGCAAGACCGTACTGCTGCTGCAGGTAGCGGGCCGCGCCCATGCCGCCCAGGGTGCAGTGGGCGATGGCGCCGGCGATATAGGTGAGGCGGCGGACGGTGACATAGGAGCCGATGATGCCGCAGGCCACCGAGGCCATGATCCCGGCCAGGAGCGCATACTGGAGGAAGCGGAACTGGTGGAGGTCGGTCAGGAACTGGAGCAAAAGTGGCCCTCCTCTGAACAGCGGTGGTCGTGACGGATGAGCGACATGTCCTCGCCGTACAGTTCGGTGATGCTGCGGCCGTTCAGGGCGCTGGTCGGATGGATCCGCACCCGGCGGTTGACGCAGACGACACTGGTGATGTACTGGTGCACGAAGCCGATGTCATGGGAGACCACCAGGATGGTCATCTTCCGGTTCAGGCGGGCCAGGATCTCGTAGAGTTTCTCTCCTGCCGTGGTGTCCACGTTGGCGGTGGGCTCGTCGAAGAGCAGCATCTCCGGGTTGGCGGCAAGGGCCCGGGCGATGAGCACCCGCTGCCGCTGGCCGCCGGAGAGGCCGGCAAAGTGCCGGTCCCTGTGGTCCAGCATCTCCACCGTGGCCAGGGCCTCCTCGGCGGCGCGCCGATGGCGGCGGCGGAAAGGGCCGAGGCCGGCGCGGGCGGCCAGGCTCATGAGGACCACGTCCAGGACCGAGACCGGGAAGTCCCGGTCGAACTGCATGTGCTGCGGAACATAGCCGAGCCGGGACGCTGCCCTGGCCGGCGGCTGGCCAAAGACGCTAATCGTGCCGGTATCCGGTGCGAGGAGTCCCAGGATAAGGCGCAGCAGCGTGGTCTTGCCGCCGCCGTTGGGACCGATGATGGCGATGAATTCGCGTTCCAGGATCTTCAGGTCGACGTCCTGGAGTACCACCGTGGCATCGTAGGCAAAGGAGACGTGCTCCATCCTGATGACGACCCGGCGGCGGTCGGCGGCGTTATCGGCGGTGGTCTGTTCTGGCATGGGGTCTCATAACAGGGGCCGGGAGCGGTACACTGCTATCTGTCGCGGTTGTCGACCAGGGAAAAGGTAATCCGTTTGCTGCGCATGTCAACATGGTCGAGCCGGACCCGCACCTGGCCGCCCAGCTGGTAGATCCGGTTGCTGCGCTCGCCGATGAGGCGGTGGCCCCGGGAATCGAAGAGGTAGTAGTCATCCTTCATGGAACGGATCGGGATGGCGCCGCTGATGAAGTATTCGAACAGCTCGACAAAGAGTCCGAAGGAGGTGACCCCGGAGATGATGGCGTCAAACTCCTCGTCGATACGCTCGAGGAGAAAGAGTGCCGACAGCCGGGCCTGGACGTTCCGTTCCGTGTCGATGGCGATCCGTTCCCGCTTGGAGAGGTGGACCCCGGCCTCGGCAAGGGTGGTGTCCGCCGGCAGAACGGGCCCTGGGGTGCCGGTGCCGCTGCGTCGGAGCAGAAGGTTGTGCAGGACCCGGTGCGCCACCAGGTCCGGGTAACGCCGGATGGGCGATGTGAAGTGGAGATAGTGGCTGGCTGCCAGGCCGAAATGGCCCACGTTTTCCGGCGCATAGCGTGCCTGCTGCATGGTGCGCAGGAGCAGGTTGTTGACCACGTATTCGGCCGGCGTGCCCCGGGCCTCGTCGAGTACCCGGGCAAACCAGGAGGGCGTGATCTCGGTGGGCGGCAGTTGCAGGCCCATGGATTTGGCCGCATCGGTGAAGGCGTCCACCTTGAGGGGATCCGGGTATTCGTGGATCCGGTAGAGCACCGGCTCGCCGGCCTCCTCCAGGGTCTCGGCCACGGCCTCGTTGGCGGCCAGCATGAACTCTTCGATCATCTGGTGGGCCTCGTTCCGTTCGGTCCGGCCGATGGCGGCGATCCGGTTGCCCTCCAGGGTGATGGTGGCCTCGGGGATGGTGAAGCCCAGGCTGCCACGCCGCATGCGGCGACGGTGCAGGATGTCGGCCAGGCTGCGGGCAGCGGTCAGCATGGGCAGCAGGCCGGCATGGCGGCGCTGTTCGTTCCTGTCTTCCAGGTAGACGGCCCTGTGCACCATATCGTAGGTGAAGCGGCGGTGGCTCCTGATCATGCTCCTGGTGTAGCGCTGGCCGACGCGGCGGCCCCGGGAATCGAACTCGAGGATGGCGCTGAAGGCCGGCCGGTCCTGGTCCGGAACCAGGCTGCAGAGATCATTGGAGAGACGTTCCGGCAGCATGGGCAGGACCAGGTCGGGCAGGTAGACGCTGGTGCCGCGGCTGTAGGCCTCCCGGTCGATGGCCGAATCCGGACGGACGTAGTGGCTGACGTCGGCGATGGAGACATAGAGGCGGAAACCGCCCCTGGCCGTGGGTTCTACGCAGATGGCATCGTCAAAATCGCGGGCGGTCTCGCCGTCGATGGTGACGTGCTGCACCTGCCGCAGGTCGGCCCGGTCGCCCTGACACCCGGTGAGCGGTTCCAGGCGGGCGGTCTCCTCCTCCACCCGGGCGGGAAAGCCACGCCGCAGCGAGAACTGCTCGATGGCCATCCGGATCTGGACGTTGACACTGAGGGGATCACCAAGGATCTCGATGATCCGTCCCTCCGGGCCCCGCCGTTCACTGCCGTAGTCGATGATCTCCACCAGGACCGCGACTCCGTCTTTCGCGCCCATGGCGTTTTTATGCCGGACGAGGACGCTGTAGGGCAGGCGGTCGTTGTCCGGTGTGACAAAGCCGTTCCTGCCGCTTTTGCTGTAGATACCGCAGAGGCGGGAGATGGCGCGGTTGAGCACCTTGACGACCCTGCCTTCGCGCCGGCCGCGGGACCGGCCCGTGACCTGGACCAGGACGGCATCACCCTGGCTGGCCGTGCCAAGGTTGTGGGCGGCGATGAAGATGTCCTTGCCCGTGGCATCGGGGTCCGCGGGAATGGCGAAGCCGAAGCCCCTGGCGGTCAGGTCCAGGGTGGCCTCGATCTCGTCCCTGTCACGGCTGACCTGGAAGCGGTTTTTCCGTTCCTGCACCCGGCCGGAACGGACCAGGCCGTCGA
>JALSNC010000296.1 GCA_026987195.1 Desulfobulbaceae bacterium
TCGGCCTGAAGCCTCGAGCAGGGCGCCGATCAGGCCGGTGACCGTGGTCTTGCCATTGGAACCGGTGACCGCGATCACCGGCACCGGGAAATTTCCTGCTGCCAGGGCCAGCTCGCCCACCACCGGTATACCCCGCCTGCGGGCCGCCTCCAGGACCTCCTGTGTCATCGGCACGCCCGGGCCTGCCACCACCAGGTCCGCGTCGGCCAGAAAGCGTTCGGTGTGGCCGCCGGTCTCCAGGCGCACCGCCATCTCCTCGACAAGGGCCAGTTCCCCGGCCGCCAGCTCTGTCCGCGGCCGATGCTCGGATACACTCACCGCCACGCCCCGGTCGTGCAGATAACGGACCACCGACCGTCCCGATACCCCCAGCCCCAGGACCAGGGCCTTCATTCCCGCCTCAAGCCGCATCACTTACCGCAGTTTCAGGGTGGCCAGGGCCACCAGGCCGAGGATGATGGAGATGATCCAGAAACGGACCACCACCTTGGGCTCCTGCCATCCCTTTTTCTCAAAGTGATGATGAAACGGCGCCATGAGAAAGATCCTTCTGCCGCCGGAGATCTTGTAGAATCCCACCTGCAGGATCACGGACAGGGCCTCCATCACGAAAATTCCGCCGACTATGGCCAGCAGGATCTCCTGCTTGGTGATGATGGCCACCGTGCCCAGGATCCCGCCCAGGGACAGGGAGCCCACATCACCCATGAAGATCTGCGCCGGGTAGCAGTTGAACCAGAGAAACCCGAGGCAGGCCCCCACCATGGCGCCGCAGAAGACCGACACCTCGCCGGCGCCCATGATAAACGGAATATGGAGATAGTTGGCCACGATCACGTTCCCGGCCACGTACGAGAAGATGAGATAGACCGAGCCGCTGATCACCACCGGTCCCGCGGCCAGACCGTCCAGGCCGTCGGTGAGATTGACGGCATTGGAGGCGCCGACGATCACCAGCACGGCAAAGGGAAGATACCACCAGCCGAGATCGGGCTGAAACCCCTTGACAAAGGGCACGCTCAGGGTGCCGTCATACTCCGGATGGAGCAGCAGGTAGAGCCCCACCATGGAGGCGCCGGCCACCTGCAGCACCAGCTTGCCCCGGGCCGAAAGACCGCGGCTGTTGCCTTTTGTGATCTTGCGCATGTCGTCCAGGGAGCCGATCAGGCCGAAGAAGAGACCGATACCCAGCAGCAGCCAGACCAGGCCGCTGCGCAGGTCCGCCCACAGCAGGGTGGAGAGGGTCATTGCGGCCAGGATCAGGACCCCGCCCATGGTGGGCACCCCCTGCTTGCTGAAATGGGACTCGGGTCCGTCACTGCGCACCACCTGACCGATCTGCCGGGCCCGGAGCCAGTCGATGAACCGGGGGCCGATGACCAGGAGGATCAGAAAGGCGGTCACCGCGCTGCCGATGGAGCGGAAGGTGATGTAGCGGAAGACATTGAGCCAGCCGTAGTGGGTATGGAGGGGATAGAGCAGGTGAAAGAGCATGCTAGACCTCCTGCCCGATCTGCGGATCAAACCGGTGGACGAGCCCGTCGATGACCCGTTCCATGCGCATCCCCCGCGAGCCCTTGACCAGCAGCCAGTCGCCCCCCACCAGCTCACCGCTCACCAGCAGCAGGTAGAGCCATTCGCAGATCCCCTCGGTATCGGAGAAGACCCGCACCGTGTCCCTGGCCATTCCCGCCGCCCTGGCCGCCACGGCCACCTCCTCGGCCTGATGGCCGGTGACCGCCAGCAGATCATACCCCAGTTCCGCCACCAGCTGACCGATGCGCCGATGGGCCCTGACGGTCTCCGCGCCCAGCTCCAGCATGTCACCCAGCACCGCCACCCGGCGGCAGCGGCTGCCGAACCCGGCCACCGTACGCAGGGCCGCGGCCATGGAGGCAGGGTTGGCATTATAGGCGTCATTGACCACCCGCAACCCTCCGGCAAGGTGCAGCAGCTGCATGCGCCTGTCGATGGTCTGAAACCGCTCCAGGCCGCGGACAATGGTCTCCGGGGCAATACCCGCGGCATGGGCGATGGCGGCGGCAGCGGCGCAGTTGCTCACGTTATGTTCGCCCGGCGCCGGTACCGTCAGGCGCTGGTGCCAGTCACCGATGTGGAGGGTGAAGCAGATCCCCTCCTCGCCCCGGCTGAGGATCCTGGTTGCCCGCACCAGTGGCCTGTGACGGCGGCCGGCAGGGGTGACGGCGAAACCGACCGTTCTGCCGCCCTGTTGCGCAGCCAGGGCACGGACCAGCGGATCATCGCAGTTGACGACCCGGATGGCGCGCTGGCCCATGGTGGCAAACAGCTCGCCCTTGGCCGCCGCCACCCCTTCAATGGAACCGAGCCCTTCCAGGTGCACGCCCTGGACATTGGTGATGCAGCCGATGTCCGGATCGGCGATGGCGGCGAGGCGGCCGATCTCGCCGGGCCGGTTCATGCCCATCTCCACCACGGCCAGCCGATGGCCGGCGTGCAGCCTGAGGAGGGTCAGGGGCAGGCCGATGAGATTGTTGAAGTTGCCCTCGGTCCTGAGCACCGTCTCCGGTCCCATGGCCTCTTCCTCGGCATGGGCGGTGAAGATGGCGGCCGTCATCTCCTTGACCGTGGTCTTGCCGGAACTGCCGGTGACAGCGGCCACCCGCAGATCCGGGGCCAGCAGACGACGGCGGTATGCGGCCAGCTCTCCCAGGGCCTGCTCCGTGTTGCCGACCCGGATGACCAGGACATCGCGATCGCCCGGAATCGTGACCCTTCGTTCGACGATGAGCGCCCCGGCACCGGCCTCCACCGCCCTGGCCGCGAAATCATGGCCATCGAAGTTCTCGCCGCGCAGGGCGACAAAGATATCGCCTGCAGCCAGCTTCCTGGTATCGGTGGCCACGCGGCCCGAGAGCAGGGGACAGTGACCGTGGAGGTGTTCACCGCCGGTGGCGGCCAGCAGGTGGGCAGGATTCCAGGACAGGAGGCCGTTTGCGGCCTCGCGCCGGTCATCGAAAAAGATCCTTTCCCTGCCCCGCAACTGACAGGTTTCATGCCCCTTGCCGGCGACCACCACCACGTCGTCCGGTCCGGCGAGGCTGCAGGCCAGGCGGATCGCCTCCCGCCGGTCCTCCTCGACCATGTAGCCGCGGTTCCGTGCGCAGAAGAGCTCCTCCGGCCGCTGTCCGTCCAGCCCGCCGTCGCGGAGGCCGGGCAGGATTTCGGCAATGATCGATTCCGGCTCCTCGCTGCGCGGATTGTCCGAGGTGACAATGACCACATCGGCACAGCGTGCCGCGGCCCTGCCCATGAGCGGCCGCTTGCCGCGGTCGCGGTCACCGCCGCATCCGAAGACGCAGATCAGCCGCCCCCGGGTGAGATCGGCCATGGTGGACAGAACATTGACCAGGGCATCCGGGGTATGGGCATAGTCGACAAAGACCGCCGGCAGCATGCCCGGCCGCTCTCCCGGCAACCGGACGCGCTCCAGGCGGCCGGGAACCCGGGACACCAGTCCCAGGCCCTGACAGATGATCTCCGGTTCAATACCCAGGGCCTGGCCGACACCGGCGGCGGTCAGCAGGTTGGCCAGATTATAGCGCCCGGTCAGGGTGGAGCGGAGTTCACAGCCTCCCTCGGGCAGCACCAGCCGGGCGGCCAGGCCGTCGATGTCCTGCCGCAGGCCGGTGGCGGTAACCTGGCAGTCCGCGGCCAGGCCGCAACGGATCACCCGGCGGGAGCCGAGACGCTCTGCCAGCCGGCGGCCCCAGTCCTCATCGCCCTTCTCTTCCCCGATCACCACCACGGCCGGGGCATCCGGTTTCAGGTAACGATCAAAGAGCAGGGTCTTGGCCGCGAAATAGTCTTCCATTGAATGGTGGTAGTCCAGATGATCCCGGCTCAGGTTGGTGAAGACGCCCACATCAAACCGCAGCCCGGCCAGCCGGCGGCGCACCAGGCCGTGGGACGAGACCTCCATGACCACGTGACTGACGCCTGCATCGGCCATCTCGCGCAGCAGACCCTGCAGAAGCACCGGATCCGGGGTGGTCAGGGCCGCCTGCCGTACCACAGGATCACCGCTTGCACCGGTGTAGCGGTAATTGACTGTGCCGATGACACCGCACCGCTTTCCTGCCGCTGCAAACAGGTTTTCCACCAGCCAGGAGGTGGTTGTCTTGCCGTTGGTTCCGGTGAGGCCGACCATGGTCAGGCCGGCGGCCGGAAAATCATTGTAGGCGGCGGCCAGTATACCCAGGGCCTCCTGGCTGTCCGGGACCAGGAAGACAGGAACATGTTGTGCGGGGAGGCTGTCGGGCATCCGCTGCGCCACCACGGCCAGGCAGCCGGCGGCAACGGCATCGGCGACAAAGTCATGGCCGTCCGCCTGCTCGCCCTGCACAGCGACAAAGACGGAACCCGGGGCCACGGCCCGCGAGTCACAGGTGATGCCGCTCACCGCCTGCACCGGCCACGGCCCGGACAGATCCGGCGCATGGACGGCGGGCAGCGATTGAATGAGGCGGGCCAGGATGCGCATGTCACTTGCTGTTGGCGATGGTCGATTCCAGGGTAAGTACACAGTCTGTCACGTCATGCAGCGGCGTTCCGGCCGCGGGTTGCTGGGCAATGATCCGCCCTGTTCCTCTGATCCTGAGCCTGACCTTCCGGCTGCCGAGCCGCTGCAATCCCTTGCGCAGGCTGAGACCGACCAGGTCAGGCATCACTGATATGCTCTCTGCGCTGCTGCCGGCCGGTTCCCGGTAGTCGATCCGGCGGCTGATCAGAAACTGCCGCAAATTCTCCTGGCTCCTGGCTGCCGGCACAGTGGCCTCTGTCTCGGCTGTCAGTCTGCCATAGAGCATGGGCAGCAGATCCCTGCCCATGGCGGCAAGAGTCGGCCCGGTTTTTCCCTGGCTCCGGGACAGCGGCTCCAGGCCATCGAGTTCGACCACCATCAGCAGAAGCAGTTTCGGGCTCCTGGCCGGAACAAGGCCGATCATGGCTTCCTGCCGCAGGTAACGGCTGAACCTGCCGTCGGTCACCACCCGATTGACGGTGGCGGTGAAGACCCGGGGCCCATCCTTTTTCCCCTGCCCGGCCAGGAGCAGGGCCCTGCGCAGCCGGATGCCCGTGGCCGGCTCCAGGACAAGCTCCCGCCTGGTCGCATCCGGCCGGCGGTGATAGCGACGCCCGGTGGCGTGATCATAGAGGGAATCAAGCAGCCATGGATCTATGGACCAGCCGCTGTTGAAGAGAGCGGATATTGCCACGGCCATCTGCAGCCCGCTCACCGTATCTTCCGTCCCTGCGGCCTTGTCCGTGCCCCCGGGCCGGGCGAGCAGGTTCAGGCCCACGGGCCGAAAGAGTCCCACCTGCCTGGCAAACCCGTTGACCTCTTCTGCGCTGATGCCATAGTCGGATGCGGCCACGGTTGGCGGCAGCAGGTCAAGTCCCTGGTGGCCGTCCCGTCGAATCGCCGCTGCCCGGAGCAGCAGCGGCCGCACCAGGCCGAGGTCCAGCTGATCGTCGAACAGCCGGTTGCGCCGGCTTTCCCTGTCCGCCTGCCAGAAATAGTTGGGGTTGAAGGCAGGCTGGCTGGCCATGGCCAGGATGCGGCCACCTGCGGGATCGAGCAGCAGGGCCATGCCGCGCCGTGACATCCGGCTCCGCAGATACTCCCGGAGCCGGGTCTCGATCCGTTTCTGCAGCGCCAGGTCAACGGTGAGCACCAGGTCAGTGGTGGTGCGCCCCAGGACCTGCTGGCCGGCAAAATCGATCTCCGGAACATCCTCTCTTCTGAACTCGCCGGGCTGGAGGACGATATCATACCTGCCCTCCACCCCGGCCAGCCCCATCCCGTCCCCCATGAAACCGAGCAGATGCGCCGCCATGGTATGGGCCGGATAGAAACGTTCCTCCCGAGACCGGCAGTAGACACCCGCCAGGTGGTGGCCCCTGATGGCCGCGGCCTGCTCCGTGTCCAGGTCATCGGCCAGTTCGACGATCCGCTGCGGCACCTTCAGTTGCCGGGCCAGCTTTTTCCTGTCCTCGCCCAAGATACCGGCCAGGACCTCGGCGGCACGGGTGCGGTCAGCCAGCTCCGCCGGGTGTACCGTCAGGGTGAAGAGCCGGTAGGAGACCGCCATTTCCTGAAAGAGACGGTCATAGATCGTGCCTCTCAAAACAGGTTCAGCGGACGCATCGTCCGCTGAAGTTCCTGAAATCCTGCCGGCAGCAAGCTCGAGTATCCTGCCGATATCCTGGAGGGAAAGGGGTGATCTGTACAGGATACCGCCACCTGCTGCCAGCAGAATCACCAGCAGGCCAGCAAGGTAGAGTCGTCTTCTTCTCCGTTTTTTTGCCCGCGCCGATCGTATCATGGCCAGCCAACCAGCAGCCTGGCAGTGGCTAGAGGCGATGCACCTGATTCTTTTTCGGCGCGTACAGACCGAACTTCACTGCGGCCACGGCCTCCACGCGCTGCCGGGAGGCCAGTTTGGCCCGGGTGGCGAGAAGATTGACATGGGTG
>JALSNC010000297.1 GCA_026987195.1 Desulfobulbaceae bacterium
GCCGCATAGCGCGGACTATAGCGGCCAGCCACGATCACGCACAGCTGACGCACTGCTGAACTTTTACCAGACGTATTGCTTTTTTTCAGGTAGTTGCTGATAGCGGTGAACTATTACACCAACGCAGGCAGGCCGCGTTGGCAATGGCGAACCCGCCGTCAGCAGGGATCACGGAGAACGGAGGAAAGACGAAGCGCGTTGCGGGTGGCGGCGACATCATGCACCCGCAGGATGTCGGCGCCCTGGCCGGCGCAGTGGGCGGAGATCTGGGCCGTGGCACAGTCGCGCTCGTCGACCTCGAGGCCGAGGAGCTTTTCCAGAAACGACTTGCGGGAATGGCCGATCAGGACCGGGCAGCCCAGTTCCCTGAAGGCGGGGATGTTGCGGAGAATGGCCAGGTTGTGTTCCAGGGTCTTGCCAAAGCCGATACCCGGGTCGATGATCACCCGCTCCCGGGCAATGCCGTTGGCCGCAAGCCACTCGATCCGCTGGCCGAGAAAGGCGCGTATCTCGGCCACCACGTCATCGTAGCGGGGATTGACCTGCATGTCGCCCGGTGTTCCCTGCATGTGCATGATGATCACCGGCCCGTCGTACTCACGCACCACCTCCACCATGGCCGGATCATTGCGCAGGGCCGATATATCGTTGACCATGGTCGCCCCGGCCGCAAGCGCCGCCCGGGCCACGCCGGCCTTGGTGGTGTCAACGGAGACGGGGATATCGCTGATCCTGCGGATGGCCTCGATGGCCGGAATCACGCGGTCAAGCTCTTCCGGCTCACTGACAGGCTCGGCAAAGGGCCGGGTGGACTCCCCGCCCACATCGATGATATCGGCCCCGGCCGCCAGCATCTGCCGGACCTGCTGCTCCATTGCCTCGTCCGTGGTGAAGCGGCCGCCATCGGAAAAGGAGTCCGGGGTCACATTGAGGATCCCCATGATCCGGGGCCGGGAGTGCACGGTCTGCTGCGTCATCATGGACAAAGACAGTCTCAGGCGTCTGCCGGTTCCGGTTCCTTCTCCTCTTCCGCTCCCTGGCCGCCACGATGCTCTTCGATGATCCGGTCGAGATCGTCGAGCACGATGGTCTCCTTTTCCAGCAGTTCACCGGCCACGGCCCGGAGGATATCGATATTGTCACTGAGGAGCTGGGTCACCCGGTCGTTGGCGTCAAGGATGATCTTCTTCACCGCGTCGTCGATCTTTCTCGCCGTCTCTTCGCTGTAATCACGGTGCTGGGCGATCTCGCGGCCGAGGAAGATCTGCTCCTCCTTCTTGCCGTAGGAGAGCGGCCCGAGCTCATCGCTCATGCCCCACTCGCAGACCATCTTCCGGGCCAGTTGCGTGGCCCGC
>JALSNC010000298.1 GCA_026987195.1 Desulfobulbaceae bacterium
AGACATCCATGTAGCCGGTGATGATGATCCGGACCGTCTCCGGCCGGCGGACATAGATCTCTGCCAGCAGTTCCACGCCTGACATGGCACCGAGCTGCTGGTCGCAGAGGACCATGGCGATATCGGTCTCGCGGGCAAAGATCTCCAGCGCCGCATCGCTGTCGGCAACGGTGAGGATCTGGTATTCCTCGCCAAAACTGGCGACAAAATGACCCGTATTGACCGGGTCGGAATCTACCAGGAGGATCTTGACCCGATCCTCGGCCGGTCTGCCGGTATCACGTTTCATGGTCTTCCTTACCATGGAATGCCCGCCCCTGCCCCCGGGTGGCAGCGGCCGGCCATGCGGTGGCATCGCCCCGGTATCTTCGCACGGCCGCCTCACCTGCCCCCGCCACTCCACCAGGTCCAGAGGAACTGGTAGGGGGTATAGTAAAGAGGCAGTTTTTCAGGATAATGTAACCGGGAACTGAAGGCAAGCCGGTGGTAGGGCAGGTACCAGTTTGGTACTACATAGTAGCCATACCAGAGCACCCGGTCAAGGGATTTGCAGGCAACGGTCAACTGGTCGCGATTTTCAGCATAGATGATGGCGTCCACCAGGTGATCGACGACGGGGCTGGCCACCCCGGCGAGGTTGCGCGATCCCTTGCGCTTCGCCGACTGCGAGGACCAGTAGTCGCGCTGCTCGTTGCCCGGTGACTGGGACTGGCCAAAAACATTGACCACCATGTCAAAATCAAAATTCTTGATCCGGTCGCCGTAGAGCGCGGTGTCGATGGTCCGGTAGCTCACCTCGATGCCAAGTTTCTCCAGGTTCTTCACGTAGGGGGCCATGACCCGCTCAAAGGAGGGGCTGGCAAGCAGGATCTCGAAACGGAACGGTTCGCCCTTTGTATTCCGAAGGACGCCGTCGCGGACCTTCCAGCCGGCCTGTTCCAGAATCTTTTTGGCTTGGCGCAGGTTACCGCGCAGACTGTGGGGTGGCGTGGTGGTCGGCGCCTTGAGGGGGGTCGTGAACACCTCGGCCGGCAGCCTGTCCCGAAACGGTTCCAGCAGCGCCAGCTCCCCCGGTCCGGGCAGGCCGGTGGCGGCCAGGTCGGAATTGGAGAAATAGGAGTTGCTGCGGGTGTACTGGTTGAAGAAGAGCGCCCGGTTTGTCCATTCGAAGTCAAAGGCCAGGCCAAGGGCGCGGCGCACCCGGGGGTCACGGAACAGCGGGCGCCGGGTGTTGAAGACAAAGCCCTGCATGCCGGCGTCGTTGTGATGGGGGAATTTTTTCTTGATCAGCTCGCCGGATTGAAAACGAGGCCCGGTGAGATCCCGTACCCATTGCTTGGCGATATTGACCACCATGAAATCAAACTCGCCCGCCTTGAAGGCCTCCACCGACACCACCTGGTCCTTGAAATACTTGATGGTGATGGTGTCGAAATTGAACATCCCGCGGCGCACCGGCAGGTCCTTGGCCCAGTAATTCGGATTCCTTCGATAGGTTATGGACTTGCCAGGCCTGACTTCGGAAACAACGTAGGGCCCGGAACCGATGGGCGGCGTCATGACGCCGGCCTTGCCGTCAGGATCAAAACCATGTTGCCGGTAAAAGGCCCTGTCGAGGATCGGCAACTGGGCCGCGATCATGTGCAGCTCCCGGTTGACCCTGGCAAAGTGGAACCGTATCCTCTTCTTGTCAAGGATCTCGGCGCCGGTGATGTCCTGGAGATAGATCTGGTAAAAGGGATGGGCGCGGTCGCTCTTGAGGGTATCCAGCGAAAACTTCACGTCCTCCACCGTCACCGGCCGGCCATCGGAGAAGCGGGCCCGCTGGTCAATGGTGAAGGTGACGGATCTCCGGTCAGGTGCAAGTTCGATGTCGCTGGCGATCAGGCCATACTCGGCAAAGGGCTCGTCCAGGCTGGGCACGGCCAGGGTCTCGAAGACCAGGGAATCGAGACCAAAGGGAGGGGTCCCCTTGAGAGTAAAGGGATTCATCTTGTCGAAGCTGCCCAGGTCGTGCAGAACCAGCCTGCCACCCTTGACCGCCCCTGGAGAGGTGTAGTCGAACCTCTTGAAATCAGGAGGATACTTCAGCCTGCCGTCGATACTGATGCCATGGGCGGCCAGGGCCTGGCCCGCCGCAGCAAACAGGGTCAGCAGGAGGAGCCAGACTGTCACCGTACCGGCCACTGGAAGAAGGGTGCCCCGGGACACCGGGTTGCCGCTGTCTTGTATCATGGTGTTGTTTGCATTGCTCGTTGGACTGCCCTGCCGATTGTGCCGACAGGGGGGGTTCATTCACCTTCAGCATAATCGAAAACCGCGGCCGAAAACAACGGCAGATGCTGCGGTGGCTGAAAAAAATTGACGGATTATGGCAAGCTGTGTAATACAGAATGCCTTGAACCGGAAAATGGTACGCCGTTATAGAGAAAGCTGCCTGCCAGGTCACAATGATTCCGGGTCAATGACAGGCAGCCGGAAACCATACCGGCTTCTGATTCATGCAACCCCAGCAAGAGCGATCCAATGGGACAGACGATAGCGGAAAAAATATTTGCAGCCCACCTGCGGGATACCCCAACGCCCGGCAACATGGTCCTGGACATCGATGTTGTCATGTGCCACGAGATCACCACGCCCATCGCGATCATGGACCTGATGGACAAGGGCATGGACCGGGTGTTCGATCCGACAAAGATCAAGGCGGTGATCGACCATGTCACTCCGCCCAAGGATTCCAAGACCGCCACCCAGGCCAAGATCATGCGTGACTGGGCCCGGCGGCACGGGATCAGGGACTTTTTCGATATCGGCCGCAACGGCGTCTGTCATGCCCTGTTCCCGGAAAAGGGCTTCATCCGCCCCGGCTACACGGTCATCATGGGGGATTCCCATACCTGCACCCACGGCGCCTTTGGTGCCTTTGCCGCCGGTATCGGCACCACTGATCTGGAGGTAGGCATCCTCAAGGGGGTCTGCGCCTTCCGCGAACCGCAATCCATGCTGGTGGAGGTGACGGGGGAGATGCCCCGCGGCGTGGTGGCCAAGGACATCATCCTCCATATAATAAAGACACTCACCGTCGGCGGGGCCACGGACATGGTCATGGAATTCCGCGGCCCGGTCATCGAGAAGATGAACATGGCCTCGCGCATGACCCTCTGCAACATGTCGGTGGAGGCCGGGGCCACCTCGGGCATCTGCCTGCCGGACCGGGTGACCGCCGAATACCTGTGGCCCTTTATCGGGGATGCCTACGACTCCATCGACGCGGCGGTGGAGGATTTCAGACGCTGGCACTCGGATGCGGATGCTGTCTACGCACAGACGCTCTCCATCGATGTCAGCTCGCTGGAGCCCCAGGTCACCTTCGACTACAAGCCGGACTGCGTCAGGGATGTCAGTGACATGGCCGGCACCCGCGTCGACCAGGTCTACATCGGCTCCTGCACCAACGGCCGTATCGAGGACATCCGCGAGGCCGCCAGCATCCTCAAGGGCCGCCGGGTGGCCGACCACGTGCGCGGTATCCTCACCCCGGCCACGCCCGACATCTATTCCCGGGCCCTGGACGAGGGACTGATCAGGATCTTCATGGATGCGGGATTCTGCGTTCTCAACCCCACCTGCGGCGCCTGCCTGGGCATGAGCAGCGGCGTGCTGGCCGAGGGCGAGGTCTGTGCCTCCACCACCAACCGCAACTTCAACGGCAGGATGGGCAAGGGCGGCATGGTCCACCTGATGAGCCCCTACAGCGCGGCCGCGGCCGCTGTCACCGGCGAGATCACGGATCCCAGACAGTTTCTCGACTGAGAAACCTCATGTCAGCGATGTCCCAGAACCCTGCACAGACGGAAAAACGATCATGAAACGATTCGGCGGCAGAGCCATCTTCATCGACAGAAGCGACATCAACACCGACGAGATCATCCCGGCCAAGTACCTGACCGAGATATCAAAAAAGGCCCTCCAGCCCCACCTGCTGGAAGACCTGCGCCTGGAAGACGGCAGCTTTGATCCCGCATCCGAGGAGCTGCGTCAGGCCCGGGTCCTGGTCACCCGCGCCAACTTCGGCTGCGGCTCGTCCCGGGAACATGCTGTCTGGGCCCTGGAGGTCAATGACATCAACGTGGTGATCGCCGAATCCTTTGCCCGTATCTTCCGGCAGAACATGTTCAACTGCGGCATCCTGGCCGTGGAGCTGGAGGCCGCCGATATCCAGCGGCTCTTTGCCCTGGACGGCGAGGTCACCATCGACGTGGACCTGGAGAGCGGCGAGGTCACCGCCACGACCAGCAGCGGCGAGACCGTCTGCTGCCGCTTTGCGCTCAACCCCTTTGACAGGGAGCTGGTTGCCGCCGGCGGCTGGCTGAACTATGCCGACCAGCACTACTGAATCACACGACCCCTTCAGCCTGTCCGCAAAAAAACGTGTAGAGTAGATCGCAAATGAAAACAGTGTAACTCCTCACGGGATAGCTAAGCATCGGTTTGTCCGACCACAATGGTGTAATCATAGAAGATCTTTGTTGGCAGTGCTCTACCCTGCACGATCTTTCCCCGCAAAGGATGCGGTGACAAGTTCTGTCAGGTAGTCCAGGGCATTTTGCTCCTGCATGCGGCAGGTCCTGGTGACGGAAAGTCGAATCAGTCGGGGAGATGTAAAAGGAGTGATTCTGCAGTTTTTTCCGGCAATTTTCGGTTTGATTGCCAGAAGTTGGCCACTGCCTGCTCAAGGATCCTGCAACAGGATTTCGGCAGGGTCGGCAAGTCACCATCTGCAAAAGAAACAGCGGCCCGCAGAGAGACAGCCGGATTAAACCGGTTGCGGTAAACAACGCTTGCCGCGGCAAGGCCATCGGCCAAGTCATAGCCGTGAAGCAGAAATTGTGCAAGATCCAGATAATCTTTTTTTTCAGCACGATCTTGGAGTACCTTCAGTTTGGTGGCCAGCAAATCGTAGGGAGAGGCAACGAGTATACCTGGTGGATCAAGGAGTTCCGGTGTGCCTGCCCGTGACAGGGGCAGGTCCCAGAAAAACTGAAACTTAACCGGTTCCGGCGCGTGCACAATCAGGGTAATGGAGCTGGGGGTACGGTTCAGCAGTTCACCTTCGTTGAACAGAGGGAGGGCCATAATTGTGTCGCCGTCATAAGGGACGGAAGAGAAAAAATCAAAATCAACGGATATACGATGGCCAAATCTCAGGGCAACAGCAGTGCCGCCATACAGAACAAATGTTGACGGTATATCGCCCAGCAGAGGCCAGAGCTTACGCTGGCTTTCAGGCAATATGTCTAACCTTGGCTCCATACGCGACCTGTTGCATCTGCACGTGGAAAACGGGGGGCGGGCGCCGCATCGGTATCCAGAACCACCTGCCAGAAACGTAGGGAACGGGGCGATAATATTCCGGCCGGGGCGCTTTGCAGGATTTTTTTCAGTTCATTGTCGCTGAATTCATCCTGCAGAAGCCTTAGTTCGGACAACGTGCCCAGTTCCATGATCTGCAGAACAAGGCGCAAAGGATTGGCCAGTGCCTCTTCCGGAGTCATCCACCAGACAAGTCGGCGGGCCGGTTCCAGGAATCGATCGGCATGTGGTAAAACAACAGGATGTTCCATACCTTTTATTATACCATAATGCACAGGAAATTGTCAGCGGCGACCTGAAAATGTCTCATCCTTGACGGGTTGAAAATGCATAGGCCATTTTCGGTTCATCCATAAGCGCCCCAGGTGAATCGGTGGAAGAATCAGGCCATCGAAGCGCCGGCACTTTCACTCCTGCTCCCGGCCGCCGGGCTCAGAGCCCGACCTCGGCCAGTTGCTTCACCACCTTTTTCTGCTCCCGGGTCAGCTTGCGGGGGATCTGGACGGCGATTCTGACCAGCAGGTCGCCGCGGCCGCCCAGGGGACCGGAAGGCAGGCCGTGTCCCTTGAGGCGGAGCTTTGATTCCTGCTGCACGCCCGCCGGCACCTTGACCTTCAACCGCTTGCCTTCCAGGGTCTCGACCTCCAGCCGCGTACCGAGGCAGGCCTGGCTGAAGGGTATCCGTTTCTCCAGGATCAGGTTGTCACCGTCCCGCTGAAAGAGCGGATGGGGAGCAATGTTGATCTTCAGGTAGAGATCGCCCGGCGGCCCGCCCGACGGCGAGGGACTGCCCTTGCCGCCGAGTCGCAGCCGCTTGCCGGCCTCGATCCCCCTGGGGATCTTGACCGATATGTTCTGCGGGCTGCCGTTCTGGCGGAGACTGATGGTCTTTTCGGTACCGTGCAGCACATCTTCCAGGGTGATGGTCAGCTCATAGGTGAGGTCCTCGCCCTTCACCGGCTGCGGCCGGCAGGTTCCCCCGCGGCAGCCCCCGCCCATGCGGGAGGCGCCCTGAAAGAGATTCTCAAGCGGATTGCCGCCCTGACCGCTGTGAAAGGAGGTGGTCCGGAATGAACCGGTGCCGAAACCGAACTGACTCAGGATGTCGTTGAGGTCAAAACCACGGAAGATGTC
>JALSNC010000299.1 GCA_026987195.1 Desulfobulbaceae bacterium
CTGTAATATCCCGGCACGTTCTGGTCCGGATCCATCTCCACCAGGGACTCGACATAGTTGAGCCGGGCCTCGGGATTGGGATGGGTCAGCAGGTACTGGGGCAGCTTGTCGGAACGGTAGCGGCTGATCCTGCGCATGACGCGCAGCATCCCCTCCATGGCCACGGGATTGCGGTGCATCTTCCGCATCCACTCAAAGGAGAGCCGGTCGGCCTGTTCCTCATCCTGGCGGCTGTAGCTCAGGTTGATGGCCTGGCCGGCGGCCATGGAGCCGGCCAGCAGTCCCTGGGACAGGGCCGGAATACCGATGGCCAGGCTGGCAATACCCAGCAGCATGGTGGCGGCACTGATCTTCCCCCCCTTTTCCATGCGCTGCGCGATGTGGCGGCTGACCACGTGGCCGATCTCGTGGGCCATGACACTGAGCAGCTCGTCCTCGCTCTTCATCCGGGCGATCAGGCCGGAATAGAAGAAGACCAGGCCCGCCGGGGCGGCAAAGGCATTGAACTGGTCGCTGCGGACCACGAAGAAGTGGTAGTCAAAGTACTGGATGCCGGCCACCGCCACCACCTGTGCGCCCAGGTCGTTGATGTACTGGCTGATGTCCGGATCGTCAAGGATCTTCAGCTCCGCCCTGACCGAGTAGAGCAGCTTCTCGCCGATCTTCCGCTCCTCGCCGATACTCATCGCCGCTGCCTGCAACGGCTGCAGAAGCTGAAAAAAGAGCAGCAGCCAGACAGCAAGCCGCCGCGCGCCCGCCGACGCCGCCATTCCGCCAACAGGCCGGTTCCTCAGGATTCGTTGCGTCTCCATGATATGGTTACAATACTTCCTCTCCGCCGGCCAGGCAACCCCTATATGTCCGCCCCTTCAGACCAGGCGCCGGGCCAGACGTTTCTCCAGGCGCGCCACGAGGAGCGAACAGGGAAAGGTGAGCAGCATGTACATCAGGGCCACGGTCACCCAGACCTCGATGGTGAGATAGGTGGAGGCCATGAGCTGGCTGCCCTGGTAGGTCAGTTCCTGGATGGAGATCACCGAAACGATGGAGGAGTCCTTGATCAGGGAGATGAACTGACCGGCCAGGGCAGGCAGAACCTGGCGCAGGGCCTGGGGCAGGATGATGTGGCGCAGGGCCTGCAGACGGCTCAGTCCCAGGGCATGGGCCGCCTCCCACTGGGACCGGTCCACCGCCTCGATACCGGCGCGCAGGATCTCGGTGATATAGGCCCCCTCGAAGAGGGCCAGGCTGCAGACCGCGGCCAGGAAGGTCGAGATGGAACCCGGCTCGGCCACCAGCAGGGTGAGCAGCCTTCGCACCGCAGGAGCGGCCTGCCGGGCGTGGAGGTCCAGTTCAAGATGGGGGATCACCTGGTCGGCGAGAAAGAAATAGAACAGGAAGATGATGACCAGCGGCGGCAGATTGCGCATGAGCTGGACATAGATTCGCGCCACCAGCTGCCGGTAGAGACTGCGTCCGGTCCTGGCCAGGGCCATGGCCAGGCCCAGGATCACGGCGAGAAGCCCTCCCCAGAGGCTGAGGCGCAGGGTGGTCAGCAGGCCGAGCAGGAGATAGTTGGCCACCCAGCGGTGCTTCTCCCCGTCATAACGGAGGATGTAACCGGGGATCCTGCTCCAGTGCCACGAATACTGCAGGTGGACGGTGATCCGGTAGAGCAGAAATCCCCCCAGGCCGGCGAGTCCGGCCAGCAGGACCAGGTCCAGGATCACCGCCTTGCGCCTGCCGACAATCATGGGCTTACTGCATCTCCTTTTTCCAGTCCATGGTCTCGAACCAGTAGTGGTACCGGTCCGCGATCCAGCCCTTGCTTTTGACGATCTCTATCCAGTTGTTGAAAAAATTCAGGGTATCCACGTCCCCCTTGCGGATGCCGAAACAGATGGGTTCCTTCATGAGCTGCTCGCCAAAGGCCCTGAAGATCTCCGGCGACTCGGCGGCCATCTGGGCCGGCAGCGGCTGGGAGCCGATCATCGCCTGCACCCGGCCGTTGCGAACCTCCTGTACCGCGGAGGGCTCGTCGTCAAAGAGGCGCAGTTTCGCCAGGGGGAAGTTCTTTTTCGCTGCCAGGGCCGCGGTGGAGCCCAGCCTGGCGGCGATGGTCACCCGGGGCGAGTTGAAATCCTCAAGGGAGAAGCCGGCTGTCTTCTTCCGGTTGGCCAGCAGGCCCTGGCTGGAATAGTAGTAGGGCCTGGTGAAATTGATCTTCATGTTCCGCCGGGGCGTCACCGACATACCGCCGATGATGACATCGAACTTGCCGGCGATCAGCGCCGGAATAATCCCGGACCAGCGGGTGGGGACGAACTCCACCTTGACCCCCATGTCATGTGCCAGTTGCCGGGCCACGTCGATCTCGAAACCGACCAGCTCGCCCTTCCTGTTCTTCATGGCCCAGGGAACAAAGATATCCATGCCGACCCGGATCACGCCGCGGCGGGCGATCTGTTCGATGGTGCTCTCGGCGGCCAGCTTCCGCTGCAGCTCGCCGGCGCCGGCGGACATGGCCGGCAGCAGGACCAGGATCACCAGGAGCCACAGGGCCGCCTGCATCCAGTTTGTCTTCTTCATCTCGTTCTCCTTACATGTTTTTTTTGCAACTGTTCATCGACATTGACAACCACCTTGAAATACGGGAAATTTCACACCCGCAAACCGCGATTCCCGGACGGGCGGCAAACCGGCCCTACAGAATCTGCCGCAGGAACTCCCTGGTCCGCTGCCGTCGCGGGTGGTTGAAGAACTCCCCCGGCGTACCCTCCTCGATGACCCGCCCATGCTCCATGAACAGGACCCGGTCGCTGACCTCGCGGGCAAACCCCATCTCATGGGTCACCACCACCATGGTCATGCCCTCCTCGGCCAGTTGCCGCATGACGTCGAGCACCTCGCCGATCATCTCCGGGTCCAGGGCGCTGGTGGCCTCGTCAAAGAGCATGACCCGGGGCATCATGGCCAGGGCCCTGGCAATGGCCACCCGCTGCTGCTGGCCGCCGGACAGTTCGGCCGGGTAACTGGCCGCCTTGTCAGCCAGGCCGACCCGGGCAAGCAGCTCCAGGCTGCAGCCACGTGCCTCGGCCCGGCTCTTGCCCCGCACCAGCCGCTGGGCCAGGCTGACATTCTCCAACACGTCGAGATGGGGAAAGAGATTGAAGGACTGGAAGACCATGCCAACCTCGCGGCGGATCTCCAGCCGGTGCCGCTGGTTGTCATCCAGGGGGATGCCATCGACGATGATACTGCCGGACTCCACCTCCTCCAGACCGTTGAGGCACCGCAGGAAGGTGGACTTGCCCGAGCCCGACGGCCCAACGATCACCAGGACCTCGCCGCGGCGGACGGTGACGGAAAAATCGACCAGGGCCGCCACCGGACCGGGAAAGGTCTTGTGGAGGTTGCGGGCGATAATGATGTCGCTCTCCGGCTCTTCCTCGTTCATGGCATGTTCCATGCAGTCTGTCCGTGGCTGCCCAGTCTCCGCTCCACCAGCCTGACCAGGAGCGACAGGGCCAGGGCCAGCAGCAGGTAGATGGCGGCCAGGGTGAACCAGACCTCGAAGACCAGAAAGGTCTCGGCCACGATCACCCGCCCCTGCATGGTCAGGTCATAGACCGCGATGGTACTGACGAGTGCCGAATCCTTGACCAGGGAGATGGCCTGGCTGGTCAGAGGCGGCAGCACCCGGCGTACGGCCTGCGGCAGGATGACGTGACGGTAGGTGGCAAGCCGGCTCAGGCCGAGGCTGTGGGCCGCCTCCCACTGACCGCGATCAATGGCGACGATGCCGGACCGGAAGATCTCCGAGGCATAGGCGCCCTCGAAAAAGGCCAGGGCCAGGACCGCGGTGGTGAAACGGCTGATATCGAGGATGGGCGCCATGACAAAGTAGAGAAAAAATATCTGCACCAGCAGCGGTGTGTTGCGGATCGTCTCCAGGTAGAAGATGGCCAGGATCCGGCCGACCAGCGAGCCGGAGAGCCGCAGGAGCGCGGTGACCAGGCCGATCACCGCGGCCAGGACCAGGCTGATGGCGGTAATCTCCAGCGTCACCAGCAGGCCGTCGAGCAGGGGCCCGGCATGCCAGTGGCCGTCGGTCACCGTAAGGAGATAGGCGGGGATCCTGCGCCAGTGCCACTGGTAGCCGAGCTGTTCACTGCCCCGGCCGACGAGCCAGGCCAGAAGCCCCAGGGTGAGCAGAAACTTGGCCACATCCACTGCTGACGTGATTCTTGTAGCCGACCGCCACTGCATCGTCTGCCTGTATACTCCGGTTGAGCCGGCACCGTAATAGTTCGCCGCTATCGGCAACCACCTGAAAAGACCGACACTTTTGATGGACTCGTCAAAAGTCCATCACACTCTAAAGATGGCTGAGCATAAAAGTTCGATATACAGGTAAACGAACAGAGTGAGACTCCGATAGCCTACCTATGCGGGCAGGCACGCCACGATGCTCCCGCAAACCCGCATGGTATTCAATTTCGCCGGCGGGTTCAAGAACCGTTTTCATGGCAACCGCCCCGGGCATTGCCGGCCACCGGGTCCGGCCTCGGCGGTGGATGCGGCAGGAATCTGCTTTTTTATTTTATTCTATTGCATTCCCCGGGTAAAGCAGGTAGGGTGTCTCTATTCAGTTCAGTTAAGTAAAAGCATTTTCTTTACCGCCACGTTCACTTCCGATCGCGGCTCCCATCCTTTCCGGATGCCATAAAGTTTCTGCTGATCACTTACCACGGAGAACCAGCATGAAACTTTTTATCGGCAATCTTCCCTACAATATCACCGAGACAGAACTCACCGAGATTTTCAGCGGGTACGGCACTGTCGTCAGCACGCAACTCGTCACCGACCATTTCACGGGCCAGTCGCGGGGCTTCGGCTTCGTGGAGATGGAGACCCGGGGCGAGGGACACAAGGCCATGGAAGATCTGAACGGCAAGGAATACCGACATCGGCGGCTGGCCTGTAACGAGGCCAAGCCCCGGAAAAAGAGAGGCACCCGCCGCAGATAGCCTGCAAGGTAAAAGTATCGGTCTTTTTAAGTGGTTGCCCATCGCGGGAACTATCAGCCTGCCGGCAGTACCAGGGACATTGCCACCGCTGCACCGGAATTTCCTTTTCCTCGCCAGAGAAAAAGAACAGATATCATGATCCTGGCCACGGACCCGGACCAACAGGTTTCCCGGCTGGATCCCGGCCTTAACGGGCCGTAACAAACAGCGAAAATCTCTGCGGTCACGAGGACCGGCAGGCGGTTTTCCATCACAGGAGCTTTATGCAATTCAACGATTTCCATTTCCACCCGGCCATTGCCGCCGCTGTCACCGACTGCGGATACACCAATCCAACCGCCATCCAGGAGCAGGCCATTCCCCATCTGCTCAAAGGGTGTGACCTGCTGGGCCTGGCTCAGACCGGCACCGGCAAGACCGCGGCCTTTGTGCTGCCCACCCTGCAGCGTCTTCAGGAGAACTCCGCCCGGGGAAGGCGGGTGGTCAGGTCCCTGATCCTGACCCCCACCAGGGAACTGGCCGAACAGATCCATGAGAATATCGGCCAGATGGCCGGCACCACCGGTCTGCGGAGCTGCACTGTCTACGGCGGGGTCAGCAAGAACCGGCAGCTGCAGGAACTGCGCCGGGGCGCCGACATCGTGGTCGCCTGTCCCGGACGGCTGCTGGATCACCTCAACGATCACACCATGGACCTTTCAGGCATCGAGATCCTGATCCTCGACGAGGCGGACCAGATGTTCGACAAGGGCTTTCTGCCCGATATCCGCCGCATCCTCAGGCAGGTCCCCGGCAAACGGCAGTCCATGGTCTTCTCCGCCACCATGCCGCGCGAAATCCGGCACCTGGCCGAGGAGGTCCTCTCAGGTCACGTGACCATACAGGTGGACCACGAGAAACCCGCCGCCACCATCAGTCATGTCCAGTTCCGGGTCAGCCAGGAAAGGAAAACCGCCCTCTTAAAAAACATCCTCAGGGAAAGGGCCATGGCCACGACCCTGGTCTTCACCAGGACCAAGTACAAGGCGAAAAACCTGGCCCGCCAGTTGCAAAATGCGGGGTTCAGGGCCACATCCCTGCAGGGCAACATGTCGCAGAACCAGCGCCGGCAGGCCATGGAAGGATTCCGCAGCGGCCGGTTCAACATCCTGGTCGCCACCGACATCGCTGCCCGCGGCATTGATGTCTCCGGCATCTCGCATGTGGTCAACTATGACATTCCCGATACCGTGGAGGCCTATACCCACCGTACCGGCCGCACCGGCAGGGCCGAACAGAAAGGCGAGGCCTTCAGCTTCGTGACCTCGGCCGATGGCCGGCTCATCAAAACCGTTGAGCGCAGCCTTGGCAAAAAGATCCCGCAGGAGACCGTTACCGGCTTCGACTGCGGCCCGGAGTCCCAAGATAGGCCGAAGAAGCGCACTCACGCCCCGCATCGCGGGCGCAGAACAGCGGCCCCGGCAGGACGGGGCAGGAACACCAACGGCAAATCCGGCCGCAAACGGTCCGCATCCTTTGATTTCGGAGTGTAACGGTCGCATCACAGTGTACCACGGCCCGAAGACCGGGTCGTTCGCCGGGTGGCTCCAATGGCAACCCGGTTTTCTCAACAACGGTTTCACAGAGAAACCAAGTAGCAAGGAGTAGTTACAATGGCTGAAGGAACAGTAAAATGGTTTAACGATGCAAAGGGATTCGGTTTCATCGAGCAGGATGGCGGCAAGGACGTTTTCGTCCATCACACCGCCATCCAGGCCCAGGGCTTCAAGAGCCTGCAGGAGGGCCAGCGCGTGACCTTTGACGTTGTCGAGGGCGCCAAGGGACCGGCAGCAGAGAACGTTGTTGCCATGTAATCCCGACGCAACAGCGATAGATCGGGCACCGCGGTACAGGCAGAACGATACAGTACCCTGCAGCCCGGAGCCCGAACATGAAACCCCGTCCAGCCGACGGGGTTTTTTTTATCTATCTTTGATGGACCCGCAAAAAGTCCATCACACTCTAAAGATGGCTAAGCATAAAAGTTCGATATACAGGTAAGCGAACAGAGTGAGACGCCGAGGCGTAGCGGTGTCGGTCAAGCGGAGGCGTACATGGAGTACGTCGAGCATTGGCCGTACCCGCTACAACGCAGCAGATCGGACCTTTTGCGACGCCATCATCTTTCAGAAAACCGGAAGGCCGGAAGACCAGGAGACAGGAGCTTCGTGCGGCCTGCAGCGGGGCTGACCGTATATTGCGGGGATATATTGCGGGGACACCTTACTTGACTCTCAGGTATACGGAGCGACGTGTTGCACATGTGGCCATGAGGCTGCCGTGAAATGGTGAGGCGCTCATTTTTGCATCTTACTGAACTGGGGAAGTGAAAATGCGACCGACCGCGACATGGCCGGAATATTGCCTCTTGAACCGGTGTGCCGGAGCTGGTAGCCTGCAGAATACAATCCGGTACGGTGGATGCCGCGGTGTCTGTCCAGGGAGTGCATGCGCTGAGAGGACCAGAGGAATGTATTGCCATCGATGCGGAGCAGAGGTGCATGGGCTCTACTGTTCCCATTGCGGAACCAGGGTGTTGAGCGACAGTGCCGCCACACCTCCCGAACGGGGCTGGATCGACGAGATCCGCTATGATGTCCTGCTCCGCCATTCCGATGTCAGGGAACTGATTGCCCGGTATGCCGCGAGGTCGCCACAGCGCATGTCGGCAGAGGATTTCCTTGAACTCTGCGACAAGGCATTCGTCCCGGTGGCCGGTGTCTCACTGGTCAAGGTCTGCGCCATGACACAGCCCATCTCCGCAGCCCTTGGAGTGAAAACCGGTAAAAGACGCAAGGAATTCTTTACGGTTCCTGCGGGAAAAGTTCTTGTCGCCGTACTCTGTTCGCTGGCCCGTCACGGGCAACCGATCGACACGGTGGAACAGGGTATCGACGGATGTCTGCTCAAAGCCATCCTTCCCTCTGACATATGGAGTTTCGAGGGTGAGTTTCTCGTCACCGTGCAAAGGCTGGACCAGGGAACATCTGTCGAGGCTGCCACGCACGTCAGGGGGCAACTTTTTGACTGGGGAAAGAGTGGGCGTGCCATAAGGACCCTGTTCAACGACATCAGTGATCTGGCCGTCCGTACAACCTGACCTGAAACTGCGGTATATCCTGCCGGCGTCCCTCGAAATTCCCCGGCCTTGCAACCCATGTCACGCCCTGTCCACAAATCCGCATCTCTTCCTGAACGAGGCTATATCCTCAACTATCTCGGTTCCCTGCTCTGGGTGATCGGCCTCTGCATGTACCTGCCCCTGGTGCCCTACTTCATCTTCGACGACCGCGTCCGCCACCACCTGAGCATTCTCACCTTCGTCCTTCCGGCCACGGGATGCATACTTCTCGGCCTCCTGGTCCAGAAAAGAACCACCTTCAGGACCCCTTCCCTGCGCGGCGCCATGGTCATCACCGCCCTGGGATGGATTCTGGCCGGCCTGGCCGGCGCCATCCCGTTCATGATCGGCCTGGACAAATCCTTCTTCGACGCCTTCTTCGAGGCAGTCAGCGGTTTCACCACCACCGGCATCACCGTGTTCGAGGGCCTGGACACCATGCCGCGCAGCATCCTTTTCTGGCGTTCCTTCATGCAGTGGCTGGGCGGCCTGGGCATCCTCACCTTTTTCCTGGCCGTCAGTTTCCGCGGTGGCAGTGCCGCGGCCGCCCTCTTCAGCGCCGAAGGCCACAAGATCGACATCTCACGGCCGGTTCCCGGCATCTTCAATACTCTCAAAATACTGTGGGCCATCTATTCCTTCTTCACCCTGGTCTCGGTGGTTCTGTTTCTCCTGGGCGGCATGGACCTGTTCGATGCCATCAACCACGCCTGCACCTGTATCTCCACCGGCGGCTTCTCCACCCATGACGAAAGCCTGGGCTACTATGCCGCCCACGGGTTTTCCCACGCCGTGTTTCTCGAGTATGTCACCATCTTCATCATGCTGGCCGGCGGCACCAACTTTCTCGTCCATTACAAGGTCCTGACCGGACGTCCCGCCGCCCTGTTCAACAGCTTTGAGATGAAGTGGTACTGGGCCATCCTGGCCGGCACCGTCTCCCTGATCATGCTCAACCATTTCTCCCATCCCGTTGCCCAAGCCCCGCAGGCTGACCTGGACCCGGGCCGGGTCTTCCGGGAGACCCTGTTCCAGGTCTCCTCCATGCTCACCAGCACCGGATACCTGACCGTGGATATCCAGTCACCCTTTTTCCCGGTTCTCAGCAAACAACTCTTCATGATCCTGATGGTCATCGGCGGCTGTGTCGGCTCCACCGCCGGTGGTATCAAGGTGCTCCGTTTCGGCATCCTGGTGCGGCTGTTCCATACCCAGCTGCGACGGATCGGCAATCCCCGGCTGGCCGTCATCCCGGTGGTGGTCTCCGGCAAGATCATCAGCGACGCCGAACTGCAGCGTATCGCCGCCCTCTGCTGGAGCTGGCTGCTGCTCATCGTTCTCGGGGCCGCTCTGACCGCGGCCTGGTCGGATCTCGATCCCTGGCAGTCCTTTTCCGGTATGGCGTCCGCAGTGGGCAATATGGGGCCGTTCTACTTCCCGGTCCACAAGATGGCCTCCCTGCACTGGTCCATCAAACTGACCTACACCTTCGGCATGCTGGCCGGGCGGCTGGAGATCATCCCCCTGGCCTGCCTGATCAGTCGAAGTTCATGGCGATAGGAGAGAAAACATGTACATTGTCATAGCCGGCGGCGGGATCGCCGGATCCAGTATCGGCCAGGACCTGCTTGACCACAAGCATGACGTGGTCATCATCGACAGGGAACGTGCGGTCTGCGAGGCCCTCTATGCCCGCAACGGGGTGGTGACCCTGCATGGCGACGCCCGGAACATCGAGGTTCTGCAGGAGGCGGGCATGCAGAAGGCGGACGTGGCCCTGGGCGCCCTGTACCGGGATGCGGACAATCTGACATTCGCCCTGCTGGCCAGGAGCCTCGGCGTGCGCAAAATCATGGTCAACATGCGAGACCCGGCCTACCGGGATGCCTACCAGCTGGCCGGGGTGAGCCATGTGTGCGACATCAACTCCATGATCCGCCACAAGGTGCTCATCGAGCTGGAAAGCCCGGTGATCAAGGTGGTGACCAGCCTCCGCCACGGCCAGGCCCAGCTCATCATGTTCCAGGTGCCCTCCACCTGGGACCCGGAAGGGATCACGGTACAGGAACTGGCCAGGAAACCGGTCTTCTCCGGCAACTGCCTCTTTGCCGGTATCATCAATGAAAAAGAGGGTGACCGGATCAGGATGCCCCACGGGGACGACCGGCTGTACCCCGGCAACACCGTGTTCATGGTCACCGACACCAGGAGTCTCGAGACCATTGAGAAGTACCTGGAAAAACATTCCTGACCGGCAACAGCCCTGTTCTCCGAAACTTTCAGATCATGGGCAACGATCCCTGCGCTACAGGGTGGCCAAAAGAATTGCCAATTGCCGGAAATCACATTATCTCATCAGGAAACAAGCAGACAGAGGGTGCCGCTGCCACCGCAGATGCACAAGAGACCCTGCCGGAGCTGAACCACTGGAGACATCCGTATGCCTCGAGCAACCACTCAGCCGCAACCGGACGACACCATCACCAAACTGCAGGAACTCATCGAACATCATAAATACTCGGCAGAACAACTGCGCCGCTACCTTGATGCCTCCCGGGCCAATATCGTGGTCCTGGACCGGGACCTCAACATCACCGAGGTCAACCGGCCCCTGCTCGAGAGTTTCGATCTCGGTGACCGGCAGGCCGTGATCGGTGAAAAATGTTACCGGCTCATGAAAGGTCTGGAGGCACCCTGCGAGTGCTGCACCGCTCTGGAGGCCTACCGGACCGGTGAGGTGACGTGCCGCAGGACCACCCGGGAAGAGAAAAAATTCCTTGGTGACAGGATCCTGGAGATCTGTTCCATCCCCATCCGCGATGCATCCGGCCGGGTGACCAACGTCCTGGAATTCGCCAGTGACATCACCGCCCAGATCCTTCTGGAGGAGGAGATCAGGCTGCGCCGCCGGAGCGAGGGACTCCTGAACGCGCAGCTCAGGCTGGAGAAACTGGTCGCCGCCATTTCCACCAGCCTCATCAACTCACCCGCCGACCGCATCGACCGCGGGATAGACCAGGCCCTGGCGACTCTCGGCAGTTTCTTCGACGTCGACCGCAGCTATCTCTTTCTCCTGCGCAACAATGGCCGGACAATGGACAACACCCATGAATGGTGCGCCCCGGGTATCGAGCCGCAGAGAGCCAATCTCCAGGACCTGTGCCTCGACGATTCCCCCTGGTGGCGGGACAGGCTCCACCAGGACGAGTACATCCATATCCCGCGGGTGATCGACCTGCCCCCGGAAGCCGCTGCTGAAAAAGAGGTCCTGCTGGCGCAGCAGATTCAGTCACTGATCACCGTTCCGGTGCGCTACGGCGGCATCCTGCTGGGATTCCTCGGTTTTGACTCGGTCCGAGGGCAGCGGACCTGGTCCGGTGAGCAGATCGCCCTGCTGCAGCTCGCCGGAGAGATCATCGCCAATGCCCTCAAGCGGCGCCGCTCCGAACAGGAGCGCAGGGAGCTGGAGGAACGGCTCCACCAGGCGCAGAAACTGGAGGCCATCGGCACCCTTGCCGGCGGCATTGCCCATACCTTCAACAATCTCCTGATGCTGATCCAGGGCAATGCCTCGCTGATCCTGCTCGATCCCTTCCTCGGACCGGAACACAGGCAGCGTCTGCAGGGGATCAGTGATGCGGTCAAACGGGGGTCGGAACTCACGGCCAGGCTGCTCGGTTTTGCCCGAGGGGGCAAGTATACGGTACAGCCCACCGACGTCAACACCTTGGTCGACAACAGTTTACGCCTGTTTGCCTACAGCGGCAGCGGCATCCGGATCCATCGTGATTTCCAGGCCGGTCTCTGTCCGGTGGCGGTGGACCGCGACCAGATCCAGCAGGTACTGCTCAACCTGTATGTCAATGCCCGGCAGGCAATGGAGGCAGGTGGCGATCTCTATCTGGAAACGCGCACAGCACACCTGTCCCCCGAACAGGCCGGACCCCTGGGGATCCGGACAGGCACCTATGCCAGGATCTCTGTCACCGATACCGGCACCGGCATGGACAGCGACGTCGTGGCGAGGATTTTCGAACCTTTTTTCTCCACCAGGAAAACAGGCGAAGGCAGCGGCCTCGGCCTGGCTTCAGCCTACGGGATCGTCAGGAACCATGGCGGTACCATCGATGTCCGCAGCAGGCCCGGCAAAGGATCCTGCTTTGTCATCTACCTTCCCGCCTCTCCGGCCGAACCAGAGGAGGAAAATCCGGTGGCCACCGCTCCCCGGGAGGATGGCGGCACCATCCTCCTGGTGGATGACGAGGAGATGATTCTCGATTTCGGCGAAACGCTGCTCACCCGCGCCGGCTATACCGTGCTGCGGGCCGGTTCCGGGGACGAGGCCCTGACCATGTTCCGGCAGCATGGGGACAGGATCGACCTGGTGGTCCTGGACCTGATCATGCCCGATCTTCATGGCCGGGAGGTTTTCGATGCCATCCGGGCAATGAACCCGAAGGCACGGATCCTCCTCTCCAGCGGCTACAGCGTCGAGAGCCATGCCGCCGAGATCCTGGAGCAGGGCGGGGACGGCTTTCTTCAAAAACCCTTTACCAGTGCCGAACTCCTGAGAACCATCCGGCAAGTCATCAACAGAGCCCCATGATCCGTTCCCGTCTGCCCCTGGTCCGCGTCATCCTGGTCCCCTACCTGGTGCTGCTGCTCCTGTTCGGCATCGTTGCCGGCGCCGGTTCGGCCTGGCTCTACTTCAAGGCCCGCCAGGCGCAGTCGCAGCTCCTGATTCACGGCCTCCTCGGCTCCGTGACCCCGCTGGTGGAACGACTCTCCCGGAGCAACGCCTCGCCCCTGGTGCAGGACAATGACTCCTGGCTGCACCGCGAGCTGGAGAAGATCTTCCAGCGGATGCCGGACCTGGAAAACGTCAGTGTCCGCTCGGACGGTCAGGGCTTTCGCAAGTACCATGACCGCGACCGAACCCTGGTGACCGAGAAACTCGGGCCGGCCACGGAGAGCCGGCAAAGGGACCTGGGCAGCGCCACCGCGGCCCGGCGGCTCTATTCCGAGTCCGCGCCCCTGCTGCGGATCGAGTTCATGGTCAATGGCAGGGATGACCGGCCGGTGCGCCTGGAGTTCGGTTTCAACCGGGCCACCCTCCGCGACGCGGTGAGCCGGGCCCTGGCCATCCTCCTGCAGGCGATCACCTTCTTTCTCACCGTCTCCCTGCTCTGCCTGGTTATCGCCTTTGGCGTCACCCTGTGGGCCGCCGGGCGGGTACGCTGGCTGGAGGCCCATGTGCAGGAACTCTACCGCCATGCCTCGGCCGCCGAGCTGATGGCCGGCCTGGTCCATGATCTGCGCAATCCCCTGGCCAGTTTCCGGGCCAACCTGGCCTCCCTGCGCATCACGCCCGAGGAGAGCGAGGAGATCCTCTCCGAAATCGACCAGGACCTGGTGCGCCTGGATGCCAAGCTGGGCTCCATGCTCGACCTGACCCGGAAACGGGACGAGGAGGTGCGGCCTGTGGAGTGCATGGACCTGCTTGAGAGCGTGGCCAGGCTCGCCGGGCCGCGTCTGGACGACCGCGGCCTGCGGCTCGAGCTCCGCTGCCGGACCCGGGGCCCCATCACCCTGATGGCGGACGCCATGCGCGATGCTCTGCTCAACCTGGTCATCAACAGCGCCGAAAGCGGCCAGCAGGATGGCTCCATCATCCTGGAGGCCCGCCAGGAGGACGGCCGGCTGCTCTTCGAGGTCCGTGACCGGGGCAGCGGCCTGCCGGCGGGAACCGATCTCTTTGCCCCGTTCGTGACCACCAAGGCCACGGGCCACGGCCTCGGCCTGGCCATCAGCCGTCGCACCGTGGAGGCCCACGGCGGCACCATCCGGGCCCGGAACAGGCCTGACGGCGGCGCCGTCTTCACCATCACCATTCCCCAGCCTCCCTGCGGAGAGATCTCGTGAGCAGCCGTGACGACCTGCCCGATCTTGCCGGACTGCGGCTCCTGGTCCTGGACGATGACCCGGCCATCCAGCGCAGTCTCGGCCGGGCCCTGCGGGGCCTGGGCGGCGAGGTCATCACCGCCGGCAGCCTGCGCGAGGCCCGCCTCAGGCTCGAGGAGGCCACCCTGGACGTGGTGCTGGCCGATCTCAGGCTGCGGGACGGCACCGGCCTGGACCTGCTGCCCGAGTTCCAGCAGCGCCATCCCGACGGCATCTTCTACCTGATCACCGGCCACGGTTCGGTGGACAACGCGGTCACCGCGCTCAAACACGGCGTGCGCGACTACCTGCAGAAACCGGTGGACCCCATCGACCTGGCCCGCCGCCTGCAGCGCGACACGGCCGGCCGCCAGGGCTCGATCCTGGAGACCCGGCTTGACCCCTATCTCCTGTTCCGCGATCCGGTCATGACCGCGGCCCTGGCCGACATTCCCCGTTTCGCCGCCCTGGACGAACCTGTACTCATCCAGGGTGAGACCGGCACCGGCAAGGAGCTGGTGGCCATGGCCGTGCACAATCTCAGCCCCCGCTCCGGGGCGCCCTTTGTCGCGGTCAACTGTGGCGCCATTCCCGAGACCATGCTGGAGAGCGAGCTGTTCGGCCATGAACGCGGCGCCTTCACCGGGGCCTCGGCCCTGCACCGCGGCCGGTTCGAGCAGGCCTCTGGGGGCACTCTCTTCCTGGACGAGATAGGCGAGATGCCGCTCCAGTTCCAGGTCCGGTTGCTGCGGGTGCTGGAGGAAGGGACGATCCAGCGTATCGGCGGCGAGCGTCCGGTCCGGGTCGACGTACGGATCGTTGCCGCCACCCACCGGGACCTGCACGAGGAGATCACGGCCGGTCTTTTCCGGCAGGACCTCTTCTACCGCCTGGACGTGCTCCAGGTCCGACTGCCGCCGCTCAGAGATCGGCGCCAGGACATCGTCCTGCTGGCCACCCACTTTCTCCACCACACCCTGGAGGAGATGGGCCGGGAACAGACCCGGGTCTTTGCGCCTGAATCCGAGAAGCTGCTCGAATCCTGCTCCTGGCCCGGCAATGTCCGCCAGCTCCGCAATACCATGACCCGGCTGGCGGTCAACCTTCCCGACGACATGCAGGAGATTGCGCCGGAGTTTCTGCAACGCTTCCTGCCGCTTCACGATGCGGGCTGCGACAATACCCCCGGCCAGGGGATCTGGATCCCGGCCACCGCCACCCTGGCCGAGGCCGAACAGATGCTCATCGACGCCGCCCTCAAGCGGACCGGCTTCAACCGCAAGGCCGCGGCCCGCCAGCTCGGCATCGGTGAACGGACCCTGCGCCGCAGACTGAACGAAAAGTAACAGCGCCACGGCCATTCTGGCCGCTCCCTGCCTGCCCCGTGCGGCCAGAATGACCGCCCCCACTGTTGTCCCGTTTCTCCGCAAATCCGACATCATCCTGTATTTGCACAAAAAATTCTTCTGGCACCTCCTTTGCTTTATCCCCTGGCAACAGGCAAAAATTTCCATCCTATCATCATCACCACTGGGAGGTCTACGATGAAGAAAACAGCCACACCGGCACGCATCAACCGGAGCCTGATCTGTCTGCTGGCAGGCGGAGCCCTTCTCCTCTGCGGTCCGGCCCTGGCCGCGGAAAAGAGCACCACCGCAGCCAAACCCCGGACCACGGTGGAAAAAGAGGTCAAGGCCAACTCGGGCAGGGAGGCGGCCAAGAAACGGGAAACCATTGTCAAGGAGGCCGTTGCCGCACTGGAACAGACCAGGAAGGCCATGGAGGCCATTGACAAAAAGAACAAGAAAGAGGCCCTGGACGCCCTGGCCCTGGTTACCGGCAAACTGGAGATCGTCCTGGCCCGGGAACCCGACCTGGCCAACGCACCCATCGATGTCCGCGTGGAGCACTATGATCTCTATGCCACTGTCGACGCTATCAAGGATGCGGTCAAGCACGCCCGGGACCTGCTCGGCGACGGCGAGGTCCAGCAGGCGCGCGCCATCCTGTCCGGCCTGGCCTCGGAGATCGACATTGTCGTCACCTCGCTGCCCCTGGCCAGCTATGCCGAGGGCATCAAGGGTGTGGCCAGGCTCGTCGGGGAGGAAAAGTACAAGGAGGCATCGGTGGCCCTGGACGAACTGCTCTCCACCCTGGTCGTCACCCGGCACATCATCCCCCTGCCCATCCTCCGGGCCGAGGAGCTGCTGAAAAAGGCTGACAAGCTGGCTGCGACCGAGAACAGGACCGGGAAGCAGAACAAGGAGCTGGATACCCTGCTGAACAATGCCCGCGACCAGATCAGGATGGCCGAGGCCCTGGGCTATGGCGACAAGAAGGAGTACAAGACATTCTACCGCCAGATCAAGGAAATCAAGAAAAAAACCCGGGGCGGCGGCTTCGGCAAGGGATTCATCGATGATCTGAAAAAATCCCTGCACGAGTTCAAGGCAAAGATCTTCTCCCGCAAAGAGGGGGAAAAGAAATAATCTCAGCGTCACCATCGGACCGGGCCGGGAGCATGGTTTCCGGCCCGGCCGGGGAGAGGCGTGCGTCCCGCCGCCTCCGGACAACACCAAGAGGAGAGATGAACGATGAGTACACAGCTCAATGACAACAGCGGCCTCCAGGCCCGGATCGTGGTGGTCGACCTGGAGGAACTGCCCCGCAGGTGGGGCTGGCTGCTGGCCCTGGGCATCCTGATGCTCGTTGCCGGCAGCATCGGCCTCTACATGACCGTAGCCGTCACCCTGGTCACGGTCCTGTTCTATGGCGCCCTGATCATGGCAGGCGGAATCCTGACCCTGATCCAGTCTGTCCGCGACCGGGAGGAGAAATGGCACGGCCGACTGGGCCATGTCCTGCTGGCCCTGCTCTACCTGCTGGCCGGTGTCTTTATCATGATCAATCCGGTGGCCGCCTCCGCCGCCCTGACCCTGATCCTGGGCGCCCTCTTCATGGCCATGGGCATCCTGCGCATGACCTACGGGTTCCGCTGCCGGAAAAAGGGCTGGAAATGGCTGGCACCGGTGCTGATCGGCCTGGTGGACGTGATCTTCGCCCTGGTCATCGCCTTTTCCTGGCCCGTCTCGGGCCTGTGGGTCATCGGTCTGTTTGTCTCCATTGAACTGCTGATGAACGGCTGGCTGCTGACCTTCACCGCCCTTGCCGCCCGCCGGTTGGCCAGGGAACAGGAAAAAGGGTGAGGGGAAACAGCGAGAAGCGAGATCAGGCTTTAAAATTTCATGGAGGTTGACTATGGTAATGGGCACGAAACAATTACAGAAACTGTTCCGCAGTGCAGCGGACCTGGACGTGGACAAGAGCGACATCAAGCGGCTGGGCGACTTCATCGGCGAACGGTTGCGCGACCTGCTGGTCCTGGGCCAGGTGAGTGCCAGCGTCAACGGCCGGGACATCATCGATTACCATGACGTCCCCATCACCCCCGGCCTCCAGCGGGCCATCCGCGAGTTCAGGGAACTTGACGAGGAACTCTCCCTGTCGACGATCCTCGAGCAACTGGCCACCCTGCCGCCCCTGAAGATGGGGGTCTCCGACATGCTGGAGCAGAAACTGCCCGAGCTGGTTGGCGGCATCACCGTCAGCCTGGCCCGGGTCTTCAGGACCGTGAACCCGGAGGTGAAAAACCCGGGCGGCCGGGAGTGGGAGCAGGTGGAGGAGATCTACCGGATCCTGCTCTGAGCGACCGGCCGCCGGTCGAACCGGCGAAAGCGAGGAGCAGGTGAACGAAGCAACGGCAAAGGATACCATGGCCGATCCCGATCCGGACGCCCGGCCCCAGGTGGCCATCGGTTTTGTGGTCGATGCGGCGGAAAACAGCGAGATCCAACGCCGCCTGCAGTGGCTGCAGGAGGTCATCCGGCAGGACCTGGAAAAGGATTTTCCCGAGTTCTCATGGAATTTCCGTCTCATCCTCCGCCGCGACTTCCCCGGCGACCGGCCTCTGGATCCACTGGTCCTGCTGGAGTTCGGTTCCGAGCTCAAGATCGAGTACCGGCTGGACTTCCTCCTCGTCCTCACCTCCATGCCGCTGATGGCCCGGTTCGACCAGACCGTGAACGGCGTGCCCTCCAACATGCTGGAGACCGGTGTGGTCTCCATGGCCCGGCCCCTGGAAAACCTGGAGCCGGAGCGGGTGGACCGGGCCATTCTCGCCCTCTGCCGCCACATCCTCGGCCATCTCTGGGGCCTGGACCATGACGAGGACTCGGTCATGCGGCCGCGGGAATTCTGGAACGGCGATGAACCGCTTGACTGGAGCCCGGAGGAGAAACGACAGATCCGCCACTACCTCCGGGACATCGCTGACCCGCGCCTGGAGGAGACCACCCAGGCCGCCTCCACGGCCTGGCGTTTTTACGCCCTGCTCCTGCGGCGGGAGGGCCTGTCACTGGCCCGGGACATCGTCCTGTTCCGTTCCTGGCGGATGATGCTCCATCTTGGCCGGTTCACCGCCGCCACCGCTGTCTCCATCATCTTTCTCTTCCTCAGCGCCGAGGCCTGGGAACTGGGTGCAGCCATCCGATCCTCCTGGCTGGACCTCATCCTGGTGGCGGTCCTGTTCATGGCGACCCTGTCCATCTATTTCGGGCAGAACCTGCAGGAGGTAGGCCGCGCCGACCGGATGATGGAACAGGCAGCCCGCTCCCGGATCGTCCTGTTCGGCACCCTGCTGGTGGGCATGGCATCCTTCTGGATCAACCTCTTTCTCATCTCCCTGGGCATCATCGCCATCCTGCCCGAGCAGGTGCTGGCAGGCTGGGCCGGCCTGGGCGGCCAGCCCCTGCCCATGGTCCATTTCTCCAAGCTCATGGCCACCTTCGGCATCCTGGCCTCCTCCCTGGGCGGCAACCTGGAGGAGGAACATGATCTCAAGGCGGTCCTCATCTACACCGAAGAGACATGACCCATGCGCAGGCGGGTTTTCGAGCTTCTGAACAACCGTTCCGGCGCCCTCTACTGTCGCAGGGGATGCCGCATCTTCATGGTGGTGCTCATCTTTGCCAGTTCCATGGCCCTGGTCCTGACCACGGAACCCGGGGTGTCGGCGCACTTCCGGCTGCCGTTGTTCGCCATTGAGGCACTGGCCAGCCTGATCTTCATGACCGAATACCTGCTTCGGATCTGGAGCTGCCCGGAATGCTCCTCCATCCGGTCGCCATGGAGCTGCCGCCTCCGCTACCTGCGCTCCTTCATGGGTATCGTTGACCTGCTTTCCTTTCTTCCTTTCCTCCTTATCCTCTCCGGGGTCGCCGAATCACCGGGTCTGATGCTGCTGCAGCTTATGCGGCTGCTCAAGCTGACCCGCTATTCGCCCGCCTTCGACCTGCTGGCCGATGTTCTGCGCGACGAGGCCGAATCACTGCTGGTCTCGGTGATGCTGATGTTTGTCATCTTCATCTTTGCCTCGGTGGGCATCTACATCTTCGAGCACAAGATGCAGCCCCAAGCCTTTGGCTCCATTCCCCAGGCCATGTGGTGGGCCATCGTCACCCTGACCACGGTGGGGTATGGCGATGTGACCCCGGTCACGGTCCAGGGCAAGATCTTCGCCACCCTGATCACCGTGGTCGGCGTCGGCCTGGTCTCCCTGCCTGCCGGTATCATCGCCTCGGGCTTTACCGAGCAGTTGCGCATGCGGCGGGAACGCTTCCAGTCCGAGGTGGAAGAACTGATGCGGGAAGATGGTGAACTGAGCCGCGAGGACATCAGCCACCTGGAACAGGACCGGCAGGAACTGGGTATCAACCGGGACAAGGCCGACCTGATCATCAGCCAGGTACAGCGGGAACAGCAGCTGTCACGACAACGACGGGCAGAATAAGAGAACGGCTGCGAGCCAGGACAGGCACAAGATCTGCAAGAGTTAACGCCGCGGTATTTCAAAGCAATTACTGATAGCGGAGAGCTGTTACATGCAGGAAACGGAAAAAACAAAAAAACTTGCCGCCATATATGACGGCTACGAACAGCTCATTTCACTGGGCCTGACCGGACTGATTGCCCTCATCATCCTGATCGCCTTCATCCGTCTGGCCTTCGAGGTCTACGCTCTCGTGCTGACGGGCATGCTCGATCCCCTGGACCATGCCGTCTTCCGGGAGATCTTCGGCATGATCATGACCCTGCTCATCGCCATGGAGTTCAAACACTCCATTATCAAGGTGCTGGAGCGTAAGGACCACATCGTCCAGGTGCGCACCGTGCTCCTGATCGCCCTGCTTGCCCTGGCCAGGAAATTCATCATCCTGGACGTCAAGACCATCGGTGCCGGGAACCTGGCAGCACTTGCCCTCTGCATCCTCGCCCTGGGGATCGTCTTCCGCCTGGTCCGGACCAGGGAAAAGGAGACCGCTACCCGGTGAGAAGCACAGGCCCGGTTTTCACCAAGGCTGCAGTAACTGATCACGAGCCATACAAGGTGACGATCTTTCAACCTCGTTTTTGCAAACGGTCTATCCGACCCGGGCCAGGGCCTGCTCCAGGTCGGCAAGGATATCGTCGATATGTTCGATACCGACGGAGAGCCGGACCATGGACTCGGACAGGCCGGCCCCGGCAAGCTGCTCGCCGCTGAGCTGGGAATGGGTGGTGGAGGCCGGATGGATGGCCAGTGACTTGGCATCGCCCACATTGGCCAGATGGGAGAAGAGTTCCAGCGACTCGATGAACTTCTGACCCGCGGCCCGCCCTCCCCTGACCCCGAAGGCCACCATACCGCCATACCCGTTTTTCAGGTATCTTTTTGCCGGTGTATCATCGGCGGCAAGCCCCGGGTAGGCGACCCACTCCACTGCCTCGTGTCCATCCAGGTACCTGGCCACGGCCATGGCGTTGGCGCAGTGGCGTTCCATACGCAGGGCCAGGGTCTCCAGCCCCTGGAGGAAGAACCAGCAGTTGTCGGGCGTGATGCAGGCGCCGAGGTTGCGCAGGGGGACCAGCCGCATGCGCAGGGCAAAGGCCACCGGGTTGAGGTCCCCCAGGTCATGGGCATAGCGCAGGCCGTGATAGCTGGGATCGGGCTGATTGTAGAGGCTGAACCTGGGGTCGGTCCAGTCGAAACGGCCGGAATCGACCACGATACCACCCAGGGCGACGCCATGGCCGCCTATCCACTTGGTCAGGGAATGGACCACGATGTCGGCGCCATGGTCCAGGGGCCGGAACAGGCAGGGTGGGGTGAAGGTGGAGTCCACCACCAGCGGCAGATGGTGGGTGCGGGCAATGGCGCTCACCGCCTCGATATCGGTCATCTCCAGGCCGGGGTTGCCGATGGTTTCGCAGTAGAGCATCCTGGTCCGTCCGGTAATCGCCTTTTCGAAGTTGGCCGGATCGCGGGGATCCACCAGCCTGACTCTGATACCGAGCTGCGGCAGGATGGTATCGAACTGGGTATAGGTCCCGCCGTAGAGGTTGTTGGCCGCAACCACCTCATCGCCCTGGTCGCAGATATTGATCACCGTGTAGAAGATGGCCGATGTGCCGGAGGCCAGCGCCAGGGCCGCGGCACCGCCCTCCAGGGCCGCCAGCCGCTGTTCGAGCACGTCCTGGGTGGGGTTCATCAGCCGGGTATAGATATTGCCCAGTTCCTTGAGACTGAACAGGTTGGCGGCATGCTCGGCATCCCGGAACAGGTAGGAGGTGGTCCGGTAGATGGGGACCCCGCGGGACAGGGTCTCCTGGTCCACGGTCTGCCCCGCATGCAGGGCCAGGGTCTCGAAACGGTGTGCAGGCATTTTCTTTTCTCCTTCGGGTATTCAATGCAGTATCGACCGCGAACCGGCCGCCGGATGTCACCACAGTGTAGCACCAACCAGATAAAAGAAAAAGAGAAGAACTGCAACTGAAAACATTCCGGGGCAGTAAAAGTTCAGCAGCACGCCATCTGCACGCGCCCGTGGCTGGCTGCGCCGGTCGGACATCGTCCTGATCATGGAAGCGAGGGGCGTTGAAATCGACCTGTCGACAAGAGGTGGCGGGTATGCTATCGTGACGCGAGCTGCCGTCCCCCTTACTGTGTCGCACCACCGGCCCACTGCGGAGAATCCCGACCCATGTTTCCCCTGCACGATGAAAATCCCACCGTCAGACCACCGGTGGCCACGGTGGTTATCATCCTGCTCTGCGTTGGGGCCTGGATCTTTCTCCAGGGCCTGGGCAGTCCGCAGGCCCTGGCACGGTCACTCTGTTCCTTTGGCCTCATACCAGCCAGGGTCCTCGGCCTGGCGCCACCGGGCACCGAGGTCCGGGTGGGTCAGGGCCTCTATTGCGTGATCCATGGCCAGGGCGGCCTCTATACTCTCCTCACCCACATGTTCATGCACGGCGGCTGGTTTCACCTCATCGGCAACATGTGGTTTCTCTGGGTCTTTGGCGACAACGTGGAAGACGCCATGGGACCGGGCCGGTTCCTGGTCTTCTACCTGCTCTGCGGTCTGGTGGCGGCCGCGGCCCAGACCCTGACCGGTCCGTCCTCGGTCCTGCCCATGGTGGGAGCGTCCGGTGCCATCGGCGGAGTCATGGGCGGTTATGCCCGCCTCTATCCCCGCACCCGGGTCCATACCCTGATCTTTCTGGGCTTCTTTGTCACCACCATCGAGGTGCCGGCCATCTTCATGCTCGGTTACTGGTTTCTGCTTCAGCTCCTCGGCGGCCTGCCGGCCCTGTCCGCCGCCGGCGGCGGCGTGGCCTTCTGGGCCCATATCGGAGGCTTTCTGGCCGGCCTGCTGCTGGTGAGCTTCTTTGTCCGTCCTGAATACTACCAGCCACGGATCAGGCGTCCCCTGCCCTGATCCGTGATCGTACGGCGTACATTCCCTGCCGATCAGGCGCAGCCGCCCGCAATATCCAGCAACATCTCCCGATCGGGCCAGTCATGGATACCACCGGTCAGGATAACAATCTTGTCCCCGGGAATGCCCTGCTCCACCAGAAAGACAAAGGCCCGTCTGGCGCTGGCCTTGCCCCTGGGCCCGATGATGACCACCATGTTGCCCGTCTTCCTGAACATCTCCACCACGGCGGCAAGCTTGCTGCGGTCGGCGTCGGACTTGACCGGATAGGCAGTGGTGCCGATGGCGCCATAGAAATGATGCTTCCTGTAATCGGGGAGTTTCTGGATATCCGCCAGGATCAAGGGCCTCTTTTCCGCCAGCCACTGCTTGAACTGTGTCG
>JALSNC010000300.1 GCA_026987195.1 Desulfobulbaceae bacterium
GTCCTGATGGCCAAGTACGCCGGTATCGTGGTGCTCGCCGACATCCAGGGCGACCTGCTCTTTCCGCTTCTTCTGGAACAGCTCAACATCTTCACTGATCCGCAGCGGCCCATGGTGGTCCAGGAAGACATCTATCCCATCAACGGGCCGGATGAGAACTCGCCGGTGCTCATCACCTGCAACTTCTCGCTTACCTACTTCATCGTTTCCGGCGAGATCGAGGGCTCCAAGGTTCCCTCCTGGCTCCTCATCAAGGACACCGAGGGTCTTTCCGTTCTCACCGCCTGGGCGGCCGGCAAGTTCGGCGCCGATCTGATCGCCATGTTTGTCAACAAGTCCGGCATCGCCGACAAGGTCAAGCACCGGGAACTGATCATTCCCGGCTACCTGGCCACCATCAAGGGCGAGCTGGAGGAGGAACTGCCCGACTGGACCATCACCATCGGGCCGCGCGAGGCAGGACACCTGCCCGCCTTCCTCAAGGAATGGAAGCCGGCGGCCTGATCCGTCGGACAACGGGTTCCGCAGACCGGCCCCGGCAGGCTCCGGAACCAGACAGCAAGTCGACATCCACCTTGCGTGCCGGACACCTGCAGCGCAACCGGCAGGTGTCCGGCGCAAGCCAGTGCTCTATTCGTGAAGCAACTGGCCTGCACGGACGTAAACGGTCTCAGGCACCGCATCTTCGCACGGTCGCTCCTGCCCGCATAGTAGGCTATAGCGGCCAGGAGCGACCGCACGAACCTGCGGCACCTGAGACCGCTTACAAAAATGAGGATGATAAATCGTGACCTTGCATACCCTGTGATCGGTTATGCACGGACCTGTCCTGACCAGAGAACGTACTGATGTCAAACGTGAAACTGACCATAGACGGCAACGAGATCATCGCCGAGAAGGGATTGACCATCCTCGAGGTGGCCAAACGCTCCCAGATCACCATCCCGACTCTGTGCTACGTGCCGGGCACGGTCGCTGATCCGGCCTGCGAGATCTGTGTTGTCGAGATACCCAACCATGCCGACTGCGGCCTCCGCTCACAGCTCGCCACCGAGGGCCTTTTCAGGGCCTGCGCCACCCTGGCCCTGGACGGCATGGAGATCCTCACCGCCTCGGACGCGGTGATCGCCCACCGCCAGGAGCGGCTGGCGCTTATCTCCCAGAAACACTTCGGTGACTGCAAGGCCCCCTGCAACCTCACCTGCCCGGGCCAGATCAATGTCCAGGGCTATATCGCCCACATCGCCCTTGGCCAGTACGAGGAGGCCCTGCGGCTCATCATGGAGCGCAATCCGGTGCCCTTTTCCGTGGGCCGGGTCTGTCCCCGCTTCTGCGAGACCCGCTGCCGGAGGATCCTTGTGGACGAGCCGGTCTCCATCAACCATCTGAAACGGTTTGTCGCCGACTGGTGCATGAACCATGAGATCGACCTCAAGATCCCCAAGGAGAGGCCCACGGGCAAACGGATCGCGGTCATCGGCGGTGGCCCGGCCGGCCTGACCGCTGCCTACTTCCTGACCAGGAAGGGCCACGACGTCACCATCTTCGAGGCCGCGCCCCAGCTCGGCGGTGCCCTGCGCTACGGATTTCCCGAATACAAGATTCCCAAGGAGGTCCTGGATTACGAGATCAACTCCATCCTCCGCATGGGGATCAACATCCGCCTCAGCCAGCGCTGGGGAACTGATTTCACCCTGCAGGACCTGAAGGACATGGGGTTTGACGCCACCTTCATCGGCATCGGTGCCGGCGTCGACCTGCCCCTGGATGTGCCCTGTACCGAGAACGAACATGTCTATACCGCCACCAGCTTCCTGCGCATGGTCAACCTGGGCAGGACCCCTGACATGGGACGGCGGGCAGCGGTCATCGGCGGCAACAATATCGCCATGGAGGTGGCCCGCAGCCTGATCCGCCTGGGCGTGGAACAGGTGACGGTGATCTATCCCCGTTCCCGGGTCGAGATGCCCGCCAACCAGCGGAATATCAAGGAGGCGGAGAACGAGGGGGTCCAGTTCCTGCTCATGGCCTCGCCGGTCTCCATCTGCGGCGTGCCGGAAAAGAATTCCCGCCTCAGGCTGGACCTGATCCGCATGAAACTGGGCGAGCCCGACAAGCGCGGCAAGCGGGAGGTCATCCCCATACCCGAATCCACCAACTCCATCAGTGTCGACACCGTGGTCTCCTCCCTGGGCCAGAAGGCGGTGGCCGAACCGGTGGTCAAGGGTGGCGAGCTGGAGGCCGGTCTTGCCCTGACCCCGCGCGGCATGATCCAGGCCAATCCCCGGTCATCGGAGACCAGCGTCAAGGGCGTCTTTGCCGGCGGTGACGCCGCCTCCGGCTCCAAGTCCGTGATCCAGGCCGTGGTCTCTGCCCGCAGGGCCGCGGACAACATCCACGCCTACGTGATGCAGCAGCCCAAGGCGCCGGCAGAGAGCCGTTTCAACTTTACCCGCGGCCGATCCTTTGACGACGTCTCCCTGCGCAACTTTGACGGCATCGGCGTCCAGCTCAGGGAAAAGATCCCCGAGCGGCCGCCCGAGACCGCGATCCAGGACTTTGACGAGGTCAAGCTCGGCTTCACCGAAAAGATGGCCCTGCGCGAGGCCGACCGCTGCCTCTCCTGCGGCTGCACCGCCTTTGACCGGTGTGATCTCAAGCGGCTCGACATCGAATACAAGGTCAATATCAACAAGACCGGCATGGGCACGGTGCCGCACTATCCCATCGACAAGAGCCACCCGGCCATTGTCGTTGACCGGAACAAGTGCATCTTCTGCCGGCGATGCGAACGGGTCTGCCAGTATGACGCCCTGGAGCTCTCCGCCAAGTCCATCGACGAATATGGCCGGCCGGTGGGGCTGGAGATAACCTTCAAGGACCACTGCGTCTCCTGCGGCAAATGCGTGGACAACTGCTCCACCGGGGCACTGAACAAGAAGAACCGGATCGTGCCCATCCAGTCCGAGGAGGTGCGCGATATCCGTACCACCTGTCCCTACTGCGGCACCGGCTGCCAGATGATCCTCAAGGTCAAGGGCCAGACGGTGATGGAGATCACCGCCGATGCCGCGGTGGGCCCCAACTACGGCGATCTCTGTGTCAAGGGACGTTTCGGTCATAACTTCATCCACCATCCTGACCGGCTCAAACGGCCCATGATCCGACGTCAGAAGGGCATGCCCCTGGAGCCGGTCAAGTGGGACGAGGCCCTGGACTTCATGGCCCAGTCCTTTGCCCGCATCCGTGGCGAGAAGGGGCCCGACGCCCTGGCCGGCTTATCGTCTGCCCGCTGTACCACCGAGGAGAACTACGCCTTCCAGAAGTTCTTCCGCGCCGGAATCGGCACCAACAACGTCGATCACTGTGCCAGATACTGACACAGTCCCACGGTGACCGGTCTGGTCACAGTGCTTGGTTCCGGCGCAATGACCAATCCCATCAACGGGATTGTCGATGGTGAGGTGATGCTGGTGATCGGCTCCAACACCACGGAGACCCATCCCATCATCGGTCTGCGCATGCTGGAGGCGGTGAAAAAGGGGGCACGGCTGATCGTGGCCGATCCGCGTCGCATCACGCTCTGCGATTCGGCAAAGCTGTGGCTGCAGCAGCGGCCGGGCACCGACGGCGCCCTGATCAACAGCATGTGCCATGTCATCCTCCGCGACGGCCTGGAGGACAGGAAATATATCGGGGAACGGACCGAAAACTTCGAGGCCTTCCGTACATCAGTTGCCGACTGCACCCCCGCGTGGGCGGAACAGATCACCGGCGTGCCGGCCGCGGCCATCGAAGAGGCGGCGCACCTGTTTGCCGGCGCTGGCAGGGCAGGTATCTACTATACCATGGGCATCACCCAGCACACCTCGGGTACCGACAACGTCTGTGCCCTGGCCAACCTGGCCCTGATCACCGGCAACCTCGGCAAGGAGGGGGCCGGGCTCAATCCGCTGCGCGGCCAGAACAATGTCCAGGGCGCCAGTGACATGGGCTGCAACCCCACCTTCTTCCCCGGCTACCAGCGCTGCGATGATCCGGCGGCAGTGAAGAAGTTTGCCGGAATCTGGGGCGTCGGGCTCTCCGACCGGCCCGGCCTGATGGCCACCGAGATACCCGATGCCATTCTCGACGGCCGGGTCGCCGGGATGTGGATCATGGGCGAGAACCCGATCCTCTCCGACCCCAACAGCGACCATGTCCGCAAGGCCTTGGAGAAACTCGAGATTCTCGTTGTCCAGGACATCTTTCTCACCGAGACCGCCGAACTTGCCGACGTGGTGCTGCCGGCGGCCTCCTTTGCCGAAAAAGAGGGGACCTTCACCAACACCGAGCGCAAGGTCCAGCGGGTGCGCAGGGCCGTGCCGCCGCCGGGCGAGGCACGCGACGACCTGTCCATCATCAACATGGTGGCGGCCCGGATGCTGGCCACCGGCCACGGGCATACCATATCCACTGACCCGGTCTTTCATACCGTGCCGCCGCTGGCCCCGGAGGTCTTTGACGAAATCACCGCCTGCTGGCCCGCCATGGCCGGCATGAGCTATCGGCGCCTGGAACAGGGGCCCCTGGTCTGGCCGTGTCCTGACGAGGATCATCCAGGAACACCGATCCTGCACGTGGGGGGATTTCCCCGCGGCAGGGCCCTCCTCTCCGCCATCACCTGGGAGGGGCCGGACGAGCTGCCTGACGAGGAATATCCCCTGGTGCTGACCACGGGCCGTGTGCTCTACCAGTACCACACCGGCACCATGACCAGGAGGTCGCAGGTGCTAGAGGATGCGGCGCCGGGCCCCTACGTGGAGATGAACCCAGAAGATGCCGGGACCGCCGGAGTACGGGACGGTGACGAGGTGCGCGCCTCGTCGCGGCGCGGCTCCATCGTGCTGCCGGTGCGTGTCACCGGGCGGATCCAGAAGGGACTGGTCTTCATCCCCTTCCACTACCGCGAGGCGGCCGCCAACCTGCTGACCAACGATGCCCTGGATCCGCACTGCAAGATTGCAGAGGCCAAGGTCTGTGCGGTAAAGATAGAAAAGGCTGTCAGTGAACCGACGCCGATCTCTCTGCAGGTGACATGAAACCACCGCGGATGACGGCGATTTCATGCCTGCGGGTCCGCGATCCGGGCCCTGATTTTTACGATTTTTTGTCGTGGCCGACACTGTCCGGCCATACTGGTTCGTAATCTAACTCTGGAGATTGTAATGGGAAAAGGAATGGAACATAGGGCCGGATCAGTGATGGTCGTCGGCGGTGGTATTGCCGGAGTGCAGGCTGCCCTTGACCTGACTGAACTTGGTTACTACGTCTACCTGGTGGAAAAGGCCGCCGTTGTCGGCGGGGTCATGGCCCAGCTCGACAAGACCTTCCCCACCAACGACTGCTCTCTCTGAATACTTGCGCCCAAGCTGGTAGAGGCCGGTCGGTCTCCAAACATAGAGATGCTCACCAATGCGGATCTGCTCGCATTGGATGGTAAACCAGGTGATTTCACCGCCAGGATCAGGCAGCGCCCGCGCTACATCGATGCCGATGCCTGCACGGCCTGCGGCCTGTGCACCCAGTACTGCCCGAAACATCATGTGGATCCCTACAACGAGGGACTGGCCCTGACCCGGCCCATCCACATCGATTATGCCCAGGCAGTGCCAGCCACCTACTATATTGATCCGTCGTCGTGCCTGCACCTGCAGTACGACACCTGTCAGATCTGTGTTCCGGTCTGTCAGAGTCATGCCATCAACTTCAACCAGCAGCCCGAGGAGATCGAGCTCAAGGTCGGCGCCGTGGTCCTGTCCCCGGGCTTTGGCAAGATCGACCCGGCAACGCTGGAGAAGTTCGGCTACGGCAGGCATCCCGACGTGGTCACCAGTGTCGAGTTCGAGCGCATGACCACGGCATCCGGTCCCTTCATGGGCGAGGTCAAGTGCTTCTCCGACGGCCGCCATCCGAAACGGATCGCCTTCATCCAGTGTGTCGGCTCCCGTGATCTCGGCTGCGACAACGGCTACTGCTCCTCGGTGTGCTGCATGTACGCCATCAAGGAGGCCCTGGTAGCCAAGGAACATGATCCGGAGGTGGATATCACCATCTACTACATGGACATCCGTACCCAGGGCAAGGAGTTCGACAAGGCGCAGCAGCGTGCCGAGGCCATGGGCATCAAGTTTGTCCGCGCCAAGGTCGCCGACGTGACGCCCTGGGAGAACCGTCTCCAGCTCACCTATGCCACCCTGGACGGCCACCACGAGTTCGAGCCCTTTGACATGGTGGTCCTGTCGGTGGGGCTGGAATCTCCCCGGGATGCCCGTGGTATCGCCGATATCACCGGCATCGAGCTCAACAGGTACAACTTTGCCCGCTCGGACACCTTCAGTCCGCTGACCACCAACCGGGAAGGGATCGTGGTCGCCGGCGCCTTCCAGGGCCCCAAGGACATCCCGGAATCTGTCACCCAGGCCTCTGCCGCCGCCGGCATTGCCGCCGGTCTGCTCGAGGCACAGCGGGGCCAGGGCATCATCCACAAGACCTATCCCGAGGAGCAGGACATCGGCGACGAGGTCCGCATCGGGGTCTTTGTCTGTCACTGCGGCATCAACATCTCCTCGGTGGTCGATGTGCACGAGGTGGAGGAGTCCGTGGCCGACATGGAAGGCGTGGTCTATCATACCGACTCCCTCTACTCCTGTTCCCAGGATGCCATCGAGACCCTGAAGAAGACCATCATCGAGCACAACCTGAACCGGGTGGTCATCGCCGCCTGTTCACCGCGCACCCATGAGCCGCTCTTCCAGGAGACCCTCAAGGACGCCGGGCTCAACCCCTGCCTGGTGGAGATGGTCAACATCCGCGACCAGTGTTCCTGGGTCCACGCGGCTGAGCCGCAGGCGGCGACCCAAAAATCCGAGGACCTGGTGCGCATGGCCGTGGCCAAGGCCCGGCGCATGCAGCCCCTGCCGGCGCAGACCGTGCCGGTGACGCCACGGGCGCTCATCATCGGCGGCGGTATCGCCGGCATGACCGTGGCCCTCACCCTGGCCGACCAGGGATTCGAGTCCGTACTCCTGGAAAAGGGCAGGACGCTCGGCGGCAACCTTGGCCTGCTCAACCATGTCCTGACCAGCAAGGAAACCGCCAACCACCTCAAGAAGCTGGTGGACCGGGTCAGGAAGAACAGGAAGATCGATGTTCTCACCGGTGCCGAACTGGTGCAGATGAGCGGTTTTATCGGCAACTTCTCCTCCGTGGTCTCCACAGGTGGCGGCAGGAAGGAGGAGACCGTGGACCACGGCGTTGTCGTCCTTGCCACCGGCGGCCGCGAGCACCGTCCCGACGGTTACCTGCTGGGCAGGAACAAGAAGGTCCTCACCCAGCAGGAACTGGAGAAACGTCTTGCCGGCAAGGCCAGGAACAGGGCGCCCGACTCGGTGGTCATGATCCAGTGCGCGGGCTCCAGGGGCGACGACCTCAACTACTGCTCCAAGGTCTGCTGTAACCATGCGGTCAAAAACGCGCTCCAGATCAAGGAGATCAACCCGGACGCCCAGGTTATCGTCCTCTATCGCGACATGCGGACCTACGGTTATGCCGAGGACGCCTACCGCGAGGCCCGGCTGAAGGGGGTCATCTTCATCCCCTATGAGCCTGATCGCAAGCCCGAGGTCTACGAGGCCGGTCGCCGGCTGCATGTGAAGTTTTTCGATTCGCTGCTGCAGGAGGAGGTCGACATGACCCCGGACCTGGTGGCGCTGTCCGTGGGCATCGTGCCCGAGGGCACCGAGGAGCTGAGCAAGCTGCTCAAGGCGCCGCTGACCGATGACAAGTTCTTCCTCGAGGCCCATGTCAAGCTGCGGCCCGTGGAACTGCCCGTGGACGGTGTGTACGTCTGCGGCCTTGCCCATGCGCCCAAGCCGGTGGACGAGACCATTGCCCAGGCCCAGGCCGCGGCGGCCAAGGCCGCCATCCCCCTGGTCAAGGGCTCGGTATCGGTGGATCCCATCGTCTCCAGCGTCGATCAGGACAAGTGTATCGGCTGCGGCATCTGCGTCAGCCTGTGTCCCTTTGGCGCCATTGAAATGATCAAGGTGGACAAGAAACGCAAGGCACGGACCATCTCCGCCTCCTGCAAGGCCTGCGGCATCTGCGCAAGCCATTGTCCCACCTTTGCCATCTCCATGGGTGGCTTTACCAACGAGCAGATAATCTCCCAGATCGAGGCCTTTGGCCAGGTCACGGAACAAGAAACCGCCGAGGTATGAGAATGAGCGATGAATTCAACCCCAGGATCCTGGGATTCCTCTGTAACTGGTGCTGTTACGCCGCCGCCGACGCCGCCGGCGTGTCGCGGTTCCAGTATCCGCCCAACCTGCGGACCATCCGGGTGATGTGCACCGGCCGCGTTGATCCGGTCTTTGTCCTCCGCGGCTTCCTGGAGGGGGCCGACGGTATTTTCACCGGCGGCTGACAGCTCGGTGAATGCCATTACCAGGTTGGTAATTACGACGCAATGGGAGCGGATGCATTGATCCGCAGGATACTCAAAGAGGTGGGCCTCAACGAGGAGCGCTATGCCCTGCGCTGGGCATCGGCCGCCGAGGCGCCCCGTTTCGTGCAGTTGATCACCGAGTTCACCATGAAGATGAAGGAACTCGGCCCCCTGGGCGAGGCCGAAGGACTGAGCCGGGAGGAGCTGGAACAGCGGCTGCGGCATGCCCTGGATGTCATCTCCAGCCAGAAGGTCCGGATCAGCTATGGCAATGCCGCCAAGGCCGTGCGCAAGGACGGTATCTGGACCAGGGAACACATCGACGAGGTGGTCAACACCAAGATGGCCAAGAGCCTGGAAAAGGCCTTTGCCTGAAAAGGGAACCTTGCCGACGCGGTGAGGTACAAACAGCAACGCCCCGTTACCTGTCTCACGGTAACGGGGCGTTTTTTTCTCCAGACGCCAGCGCCCGGGAGTTCATCGCAGGATGAGGATGGAGGACTGGGACCGGGAGACCAGCTTCCCCACCAGGTCGCGGGAAAAGATCTTGCTGAGCAGGGATTTCTTTCCCACCCACAGGGCAACGATTCCCTCCCTGGTGGCGGAGACCACGTAATCCTCCAGGTTCTCCATGTCCACCATCTTGATCCAGGCGCTGATCTTGCGTTCGTTGTAGTACTTGAGGAGTTCCATCATCTTCTTTTCCACGTCCTCCTTGCCGATCAGCCCCTTCTGGCCCTTGAGACCGACGATCTTGAGACCGGCGTCGTGCAGGGTCACCAGCTGGTTGATCAGCTCCAGCGACTGCTGACTGACATTGGTCTGGTCAAGAAAGCTGGAGATCTGGTTTGCTTTTTTCTGCTCCTTGATGACCAGTACCGAGCAGCCGGCCTCCTTGGCCACCCTCTGGGGCAGGCCGAGTTCGTTTTCCCACTCGCAGTCAAAGCCCCTGGTGCAACCGAGAACGATGAGATCGCTCTCCTCCTCTTCGGCCTGGGCCAGGATCGATTTCAGAGCATCACCGCTGCGCAGGCAGATGGTGAGCCTCTTCCTGCCCCGCGATGTGGCCTGCCAGCACCCCTTGCCGCACTCCTTCAGGTCGGTGCCGCTGACAGGGGCATAGATCGTCTCTTCCCTGTTGACATGGCTGAGCAACTCGTCCTGATAGGCCAGCATGGTCTCCACCAGCTGCGGGTCCGGTTCGCTCTTGTTCTGCTGCACGCCGAGCAGGGTCAGGTCGGCCCAGGTATTGGCCGCAAGTCTGGAGACATCGGGAATGATGTTCCTGCTGTACGAATGGCGGTCCATTGCTGTCAAGATTCTCATAATCGTACTCCTATGGCTTCGTACCCGCTGCGGGGTACGGATGTTTTCCGCTACCTGCCGGCCGGCGGTCTGCCGGGGACCGGACCGGTGCTATGTCTTCCGGATCATGGCCCGGTCCTAGTGGCAGAGCAACAGGGAGGCCGGGGTATTGGCCATCACCTCCATGTGCGGCGATTTTCTCGTCGGCAGGGTGGAGGCGACAAAGGCGAAGTCCTTGAGATAGTCGCCCACCACCTCGGGAGTGCCGGAGACCACATGACATCCCCTGATCTTCTTGCCGCCTTCCTGCAGGCCTTTTTCCACCGCCTCCAGGTCGGATCCGCCCTCTCTCCGGTCAAGGAAGGAGAGTTCATCCTTTTCCTGGAACCGGTAGAAGACCATGTCCACCTCGACGTCACGGTTTTCGGTCAGGTGGAGAAACGATCCCACCAGGAGATCATGGTCTACCCCCTCGCCGCAGAGCAGGGCCACCCGGTTGTTCACCGCCAGGTTCTTGACCATCAGGATAGGGCAGGGGGCCTTGCTGTAGAGCTTCGAGGTCACCAGACTGAAGAACTCTGCCGGGTTGGGGGTGGAGACATTGCCCTCGATGTAGAGATCATACTCACCCACCTTGAGCTCAAAGAGGATCTCCCGTTCCCGCTCCCCGACCACGATATTGGGCGCACCCTTGAAGCGGAACTTGACCTTTTCCGTGCGCAGCAGCCGCTGCACCGCCTCCCGTCCCAGTTCCTTGATTCCTTTCTCCATGGTCCGCCGGACCCAGCCGGTTCCGGCCTGCTGCCGCTTGTCCGGCTCTTCCACGTGGATCAGGTAGATATCGGTCTCGATGAGGTCCGGGATACAGTCAGCATACCGGAGTGCTATACTAGATGCCAGGTTTTCATCCAGGCAGAGAAGTGCTTTTTTCATGTGGTACCACCTCGCGCAAATGGATTGGTGACTGGGCATACGCCCGCATCAGCGGCTGAGAATCTTTTCCTCGGCCTTCTCGATGATCTCGGTGATCTCCCCCAGCTTGAAGGGCTTGGAGAGAAAATCGAATACCCCCTTCTTGAAGGATTCCTTGGCGGTCTCCATGGTGGCGAAGCCGGTGATGACGATGACCTCGGTTTCGGGGGAACGTTTCTTCACCTCGGTGAGGAACTCCATGCCGTCCACACCTTCCATCTTCAGGTCGGTGATGACGATATCAAAATTCCTCTCCTTTATCCGTTTGAGCGCTTCCAGGCTTTCAGTGAATGTTTCGACCACATACCCTCTTTTTTCGAGGGACGGCTTCAGACGCTTGGAGACAATGGGCTCATCGTCCAGAATCAGGATGCTGAGGGTTCTCTTCTCATTCATGATTGTCGTTCTCCAGGAGTTCTTGCAGTTTTTCGATGTAATAGGCGATCTGTTCATCGGTCACCATTTTGACATCCAGCTGTCTGGTGAAACCGATCAGAATGCCCAGGAGATTGAGCCGGTCGAGCATACCCTGCCTGTCCATCTTCTTTATGCGTCCCTCGACAAGGTCCTCGTGCAGCTCAACATGAAAATCATGCCTGGCCAGGGCCTCGCCGATGAAGGCGGCCCTGCGGCTTCGCCGCGAGATGTCGGTGACACCTCCGGAAAAGCGGAAGTAGGCATAGTTGTCCTTGACATTGTCCACCACGTAGGCATCGATCACCGTGAAGTGATAGCCCAGGCGGAGGCTGACATTGATGTAGCAGTCGGAGATGACCGCCAGGTTCTGTCCCAGTTCACGCGGGCTCATGGTCTCTGCCGACATGGTGCGGGTGAGACTGGACATGAAGCTGCCGAAATCCACGGACATCGGTTCATTGTTCCAGGCTCCGGGGTGGGCGATCCCGTCGAGCAGGGCCCGCATGGGGGGCGAGGTGATCTGTTCGGGCACGATCTTCCTGCCCGTGCCCACCGCTCCGGGAACCAGTCCTCCCCCCATGTCGATGATGACCATGTCCAGGGGGAATTTCCAGTCCAGCTTGCCGGAGACCGCGTCCATGTTGTGGGGATGGTGGTAGTTGTAATCAATGATCTCCTCCACCACCTTCTCATGAACAAACCGGATGATATCATGCAGGGTCCGGCATCCCTGCGGAGTGAAGTTCGGATCCTTGGGATCGAGCAGGTAGAGGGGCTCTATCTTTTTCAGTACCCGCCGCAGCAGCCGGTACTCGTAGGTCTCCTCGATATCCTCCTCGGCCAGGCTGAAATGGTACAGCTCCCTGACCAGTCCCTCGTAGACGATGTTTTCCTGTGCATCGATGGTCACCTCTTCGCCGGTCTCGAAGATCTCTGTGGCGTGCTCCAGGTTCATGATGGTGGGCACCCGGAATTCCCGCGCCACCGTGGCCAGGTGACCGGTGACAGCGCCGACATCAGTGATGATTCCGCTCACCTTCCTGATCACCCGCGCCAGCCGGGGTGAGGCGTACCTGGCCACCAGGATGGCCCCCTGCGGCACCTTGTCGAGATCCTCGTCGTTCTCAAGCACGAATACCGTGCCGCTGGCGATCCCCATCTGCGCCACCGTGCCCCGCCCCCGGGAGATGACCGGGTATTTCTCCAGGATCTCGGCCAGCTCACGGGCAACGGGCAGGGTCTTGCCACGCATGGCCAGCTGCCTGGCCTGGAGGATGACGATTTCATCATTCTCGTCAATGGCGAACTCGATATCCTGGGGCTTCTTGTAGAATTTCTCGATCCGCAGCCCGATCTCCGCAAGCCTGCGCAACTGCTCATCGGTGAGCGACGGGATGGTCTGCTGTTCCTCCGGCACCGGCACCTCTGTTTTTTCTTCTCCACCGGCAGGCATGAGGGCGGTCTGTTTGCGAACCACCTTCAGCTCCAGGATCTCGTGCGGTGCCCTGCGGGCCACGGTGAAATGGTCCGTGAGGACACGGCCGGAGACGATGGGCGCGCCGAGCCCCCAGGCAGAGCTGATCTCCATGGTCTCCTTTTCCGGGTGCACCGGATGATAGGTGTAGAGCACACCGCTGACCCTGGCCTTGACCACCTGCTGGCAGGCCACGGCCATGGCGATCTCGCTTTCCAGTACCCCCTTGCTCTGCCGGTACTCCATGGCGCGCTCGCTGTAGACACTGGCCACCACCTCACGGTAGGCCTCGATGACCCGGTAACGGGAGACATTGAGCCTGCTGGCGTACTGGCCGGCATAGGAGAACTCACTGTCTTCGCCCACGGCGCTGCTGCGGACGGCAAAATAGGGTTTTTTCTCCGGGTGCGCCTGTCGGATCGCATCCAGGTACATGTCGATTTCCTTTCTGATATCCGCGGGCAGGCGTGCGGCCAGGATCAGGCTCCTGATCTCCTTTGAGGCCTCGCCGATGCCGGTCTCGCCGTGGTGCCAGCGGTCGATGATCTTTTCTATCTTTTCAGGCAGCCCGTTCTCCTGAAGGAAGTGGAAATAGGCCGCCGTGGTGATGGCAAACGAGGGCGGAATAGTGATACCGAGAAATTCCATGATCTCGGCCAGATGGGTATTTTTCCCTCCGGCTGCCTCACCCAGGTGTTTTTCCGCTATTTCTTTGTAATCAAGGACGTATCTGTCTGTCGGACAGAGCAGCCGCCCTGCCAGGATCTGCCGGATGTCGCTTTCAATCCGGTGGAAACTTTCATTGAGCTCCTGGTACTTGCCAGGACTGATCAGATTCAGTTTGTAGATGAGCTGGTGGACCAGTGAGGCCGTCTCTTCCTGGAAGGTCTCGATGTAGTGACGGTCGAAGATATAGTCGCCGCTCAGTTTGTCGTTGGCCTCGGCAATGAGATCAAGCGTCCGGTTGTTGAGCGACAGTATCTCCTGGAAGAGGGTGAAGATCTCCTGAAAGGAAACCCGCTGTTCCTGCTCCCGTCCGAGAATCTTGTTGACCCACCTGCGCAGCATGTTCAATTTCCTGTCTGTTCTTCCCTGGACCCGGGGCCATGGCCGTGCCATGGCCCCGGGAAGCATAAAGGGTGATCAGTGGGCGCCGCCACCCTTGCCCTTGAAGATGACCCCCATCAGGAGTCCGGCGAGCACGGCGATAACCACCGCCATGATACCGTAGAGCAGCGAGTGCTGAAAGGCGAGCTCGGAGAGCTTCTTGGGCAGGCCGATCTCGCGCACCTTGAGCTTCAGGTTCTCCTGGCCAATCACCTTGCCGTCACGCACGGCCATGATCTCGATGTCATAGCTGCCGGGCTTCATCATCGGCGGGATGGGCAGGTTGGCGGAGATGGTCCGGTTGCCTTCAGGGTCGGTGCCATAGGTGATCCCCGAGGTGTCCTCAAGAAAGAGGTTCTGTTTCTTCTTCAGCTTGACGAATTCACCGTAAAGGAAATCCTTGTCCTCGGACTCCGGCAGGATGGTGACCTCGTTCTTGACCGAGGCAAAGCCGATGGTCGAGTCGGGGCTGTCCACCATATCCTTGAGCTTCTCCGAGGTGAGGAGAATAAAGGTTCCGGGGACGTTTTCATAGGTGATGTCCTTGATGTTCATCCAGAGGACACCGCCGACCTTGCCCTTTTCCTTGGCATGGACATTCTCCCGCTGGCCGATGATCCGGATGACGGCCTCGGTGTCGGCCGGAATGACACCGGACACGGCAACGGTGGTGCCGTTGTAAAAGGCGGAGATATGGACTTCCGAGGGATCAAGGGTGGCGATGATCTCCGTGGCACGGACAGGGGTCAGGCCGGAAAGCAGGACCAGTCCGCAGAGTGCTATGAAAATGATTCGTATGGTTTTCATGGGTTGTTTCCCTCCTTAATGTCCGCCTTTGAGGGCGATCATGATTTCCGGCCGTGCCAGCAGCCCGTAGAGCATCTTGACGCAGACCAGAAGCACCAGGCTGGCCAGCAGGATCTTGAGCTGGTCGCCCTTGAGTTTCTTGCTGATGGCCGTGCCGATCTGGGCACCCAGGGTCGATCCGGTCAGCAGCAGAACCGCAAGCACGAAATCCACCGTGTGGTTGGAATAGGACTGCATGATGGTGACGTTGACACAGGTGAACAGAATCTGGAACAGGCTGGTCCCCACAACCACGTGCATGGGCATCCGGAGCAGGTACACCATGACCGGAACCATGATGAAACCGCCACCAACGCCCATGATGGCTGCCAGGACACCGACCAGGATGCCGAAGATCAGCGGCAGCAGAAGGGAGATGCGAATGCCCGACTTGTCGAAATCGGTCTGGAAGGGCAGGGCGTTCAGCATCTTGGCATAAGTGGATTCCTTCTGGGGTGCCGCGGTCTCGACCTGAGCGCTTTCTCCCTTGAGCCCCTTGATGCTGTCGATGAACATATAGATACCGACACCACCCAGCATCAGAACATAGGTGATGTTGATCAGGAAGTCGGCATTTCCCATGGCCCGCAGCAGTTTGATGACCTGGACGCCCAGGGTACCGCCGAGGATACCGCCGATGAGGAGCAGGAATCCCATCTTGAAGTCAACATTGCCGAGCCGCCAGTGGGCCAGGGTGCCCGATGTCGAGGCACCGACGATCTGGTTGGAGTCGGTGGCGGCCGCGACCGTCGGCGGGATACCGAACATCATAAGCAGCGGGGTCATGAGAAAACCGCCGCCGACGCCGAATATTCCCGATAGCAGGCCGACAAAGCCGCCTAGACCAAAGATTATCAGTATGTTTACGCTGTTGCCTGCGATAGGCAAGTACATGTGCATCATTTTACTTCTTCTAACCTCCTTCGGTTATCTGGATAAGAGCCGGAACTCAGCCAATCCTCCGGCTCTCGTTTGATCTGCTTTCTCTCTGTTGTGCTTTCTCCAGTACCTCTCACCTCCTTTGTCAGTGCAGAAAAAAGTATCCTCCTTCCATGCCCACCATTCTCCTGCCTGCGAAATGAAGGACGCTGGACAATCCCGCAGCCGGGTGGCGGACACATACCTTTGGCTGCAGGCGGAAAAGCAACTGCCGTGCCAGGGGAACGGCAAAGAGGCGCGGATAAAAACAAAAGGATAACATCCTGTAATGCCGGAAAATTCAGCATGAACCCGGGCCAGGGGTATTCATCGGTCCAGGGGTCTGGAAATGTTTCACCTCTGCCCATGTTCCATAATGAAACCTGAATGGTCATTCAGGCATAACTCTTTAATATTAAAAGTTATACGCGACATCAAAAAAACAGGGGCGTTTCAGTATGAAACTGGCGTGATTCCCAAAAAGAAACAGGTTGCCGGGGCAGGAGGAAAAGAGGACATGCCACGGCGTGGCTGGGACGGGCAACAGATCACGAGGTGCGCATGCCCCGTGACCAGTCAGGGGCGGACAACAGGCCTCTGCTATCGGCAACAGACTGAAAATACGGAACTTTTACAGGGGCAGACAGCGGCTGCTCAGGAGGGCTGCTCTTCGGGCAGGGCGATATTGTACTTTTTCATCCGCCGCCAGAGGGTGGTGCGGGGAATCTTGAGGATACTGCTGGCCAGTTTCCTGTTGTAGCCGGTCCTGCGGAGCACCTTCTCGATGTGCTCCCGTTCCACCTCCTCCAGGGATGGCATGGAGGTGGAACCGAGGAGGAGCTCGGCCGAACGCTGGAAATCATCAGGCAGGTCGCGGATCTTGAGGACTTCGTCCTCGGCCAGGGCAACGGACCGCTGGATGATGTTCTCCAGCTCGCGGACATTTCCGGGAAAATCATAGGCCATGAGGACATCCATGGCCTGGGGGGCGATGCTTTTCACCTTCTTGCCAAAGGCGACATTGAACTTCTTGATGAAGTAGGAGGCCAGCAGCGGGATGTCCTCAGGCCGCTCCTTGAGCCGCGGCAGCTGGATACCGACCACGTTGAGCCGGTAATAGAGGTCCTCACGGAAACGGCCCTGGACAATGGCCTCCTTGAGATTGCGGTTGGTGGCGGCAATGATGCGGATATCCAGTTCCACCGGCCGGGTCCCCCCCACCCGCAGGACCTCGCGTTCCTGCAGGACATGGAGCAGCTTGACCTGCATGGACAGCGGCATCTCGCCGATCTCGTCGAGGAGGACCGTGCCTCCGGCCGCGGTCTCGAAAAGCCCCTGTTTGGTGGAGGTGGCGCCGGTGAAGGCTCCCTTTTCGTGGCCGAACAGCTCACTGGCGATCAGCTCCTCGGTAAATCCGCCGCAGTTGAAATAGACAAAGGGATTATCCTTGCGCGGGCTCAACTCGTGGATGGCCCTGGCGACCACCTGCTTGCCGGTGCCGGTATCCGCCTCCAGGAGTACGTTGCAGTTGACGGTGGCCACCTTCTTGATCAGGGAGAAGATCTCCTGCATGGCCTTGCTGGCACCGACAATGCCCGGAATGGGGCCGGCCGTGTCCATGGCCCGGCGCAGGCGCCGGTTCTCTTCCTTGATCTCGATCTTTTCCTTGGCCCGCTGCGCGAGAAGAGCGATATCATGGCGCTTGCACGGCTTGGTCAGGTAGTGGAAGGCACCTTTCTGGGTGGCCTCGATGGCCGTATCGATGGAGGCGTGACCGGTGACGATGATCACCTCGGTCTCCTCGTGCATCTGCTTGATCTGCTGCAGGATATCAAGCCCGGAGATATCGGGCAGCCTGAGATCGGAGAACACGATGGCAAAGGGATTTTCTTCCATCTTCTCGAGAAAGGGAGCACCGGCGGCAAAGCTCTCCACCTCGAACCCTTCACTGTCCAGCAGGCGGGCCATCATCTTGCGGGCAGTCTCCTCATCATCGATGACCGCCATCCTTATCCGTGCCGTATTCATGCCTCTTGCACGTCCTCTTTTCTGCGCACTGCGGGCAGGTAGATGGAAAAGGTGGTTCCCTGCTTGAGTTTGCTGCTCACCTCGATATAGCCGCCATGTTTCTGGACAATGCCGTAGATGATGGAGAGGCCCAGTCCGGTACCGGCCCCCACCTCCTTGGTGGTGAAGAAGGGATCAAAGATCTTTTTGATCACCTCCTGGGGGATGCCCTCGCCGGTGTCGGAGACATCGATCCGTACGTACCCCTGCTCCTCATAGCGGGCGTCGATATAGATCAGGCCACCGTCGGGCATGGCATGGATGGCGTTGACGAAGAGGTTGAGGAAGACCTGCTGCAGTTTCTGGAAATCCCCCAGGATCTTCGGCAGTTCGTCCGGGATCCAGGTGTCGATATGGATATGGTTGAGACGGAGTTCGTTTTCGATCAGTTTGATGGTCCGCTTGATCAGGTCGCGCACCTCGATCTCCTGGACCTGCGCCTCCTTGTCCCTGGAGAAATCAAGCAGGTTGCGGACAATGGCGCCGGCCCGGTCGGTCTGGGTCAGGATGTCCTGGAGGATCTCCTTTATCTCCTCTTTGGAGAGCATGTCCAGATCCTCGAGCAGCATGTCGGCCGACAGCGAGATATTGTTGAGGGGATTGTTCAGCTCGTGGGCTATGCCCGAGGAAAAGGTGCCGATGGCGGCCAGCTTCTCCGCCTGGATCAGTTCGTGGGTCTTGGTGTCCAGTTCCATGGCCATCTTGTTGAAGCTCTGAATCAGGCCATGGATCTCGTCCCTGGCCGAAGTGGTGTCCTGGATCGGGGTGAAGTCGCCGCGGAGAATATCCTGGGTGGCCTTCTGTACAAAGGCGATCCGGTTGAGCACACTCCGTGTCTGGGAAAAGAGCCCCCAGATCATGAGAATGACCAGGGTCGCGGGCACGATGGTGAAGGTATAGAGGATCGTCTTCAGATTGATCTCCAGACCGGCCTTTTTCTTCTCCAGGACATCGGTGGCAAACTCGACCATGATCCTGCCGTACTTGTGCAGACATTCGCCGGAAACGATGGATCCCCGTTCCGACGACTTCATGCAGATACGGTAATGCTGCATGGCCCCGATGAACGTTCTGAACCCTTCGGGGGAGGAGAGTTTTTTGAGTTGGGGTTCGAGCCGCTCCACGGTGACCGTGATACGGGCCAGGTACTTGTGAATCATCTCGATGTTGTTGGTCCCCACATCGAGCAGAAAATCCTTCTCGTAGCGGCGCAGTTCCAGCACGTCCTCGACAAAGCCCTGGAACTGCTGCAGCGTGATGATCTTCTTCTCCAGGGACAGCAACTGACCATAGTTGGAGACGACCAGCACGATGATGAAGGCGAACGTCGACGCATTGAGCAGCTTCAGGCGCTCGGCGATGGTGCAGTCTGCACAGGGCAGTCGGATCATTGCATACCTTTGTGGCAGGTTGTGGGTTTTCGTGTGCTCGGAGGTGGGTTGCATCTTAGGACAAAAAAACGGTTTTGTCATCATTCCGGACCCCTGACGAGAAAAAGTTTGCTGGCCGGACGGGTCCATATTCTTCTCCCTGAAAACAGGGATCTTGACAGGGGGCCGTTTTTTGCTGTTGACTTTTGCCCGGCGCCTGCATTTGTATACCCATGGAACCGGAGATGCTGCTGAGGGGGCGAGACCGGGTGACCGGCCGGGCGCCGGACGGACCAGCGGTGCCTGGGACCGCCTGAAAGTCCCGGTATTTCAATCTGGTTGCCGACAGCGGCGAACTGTCCAGGTTGAGCTGCCCCGTCGATTTCCGGTTCCCGGCTTCTGTATTCCGGTTCCCCGCTTCTGCATTCTGGTTTCTGAAATCTGACAATGGCTTCCCAGACGGCGACAAAAAAACTCTCCGAGCTGTCGGCCACCGCCATCTGCGGCAACGACATCTCCTCGTCCGTCCTCTATGTCTCGGCCCTGTCCATCATCGCCGCAGGCCAGTACGCCTGGGTCGCCCTGCTCATCGTCGCCCTGGTCCTCTACCTGTTCCGCAGGATCTACGGCGAGGTTGTGGGGGCCCTGCCGCTCAACGGTGGCGCCTACAATGCCCTTCTCAACACCACCAGCAAGTCCATGGCCTCCCTGGCCGCCTCCCTGACCCTGCTCTCCTACATGGCCACAGCAGTGATCTCGGCCTCCGAGGGCATGCACTATCTTCACTCCATCGTCCCCGGCCTGCCGGTGACCCTGGCCACCATCTGCCTGCTGGCCCTGTTCATGGGGCTCACCATCCTGGGCATCGGCGAATCCGCCTTTGTCGCGGTGCTGATCTTTCTCTTTCATCTCGCCTCCCTGGTCCTGCTTGCCGGCGCTGCCATCTCCTACCTGATGGACCATGGCCTGACCATATTTCTGACCAACTCCATGCAGCCTCCCCGGCACGGCTCGGTGGGCATGGCGGTCTTCTGGGGCTTCTGCGCCGCCATGCTCGGCATCTCGGGCTTTGAGAGCTCGGCCAACTTTGTCGAAGAACAACAGCCCGGGGTCTTTCCCAGGACCCTGCGCAACATGTGGCTTGTGGTCTCCATCTTCAACCCGCTGATGACCGTGCTTGCCCTGGGTGTTCTGCCCATGGAACAGGTGGCCGTCCACGAAGCGGATCTCCTCTCCCATCTGGGCAACGTGGCCGGCGGTTCCTGGCTGGCCGGCCTGGTCTCCATCGATGCAACCCTGGTGCTTTCCGGCGCGGTCCTGACCTCATACGTGGGTGTGAGCGGTCTCATCGAGCGCATCACCCTGGACCGGATCCTGCCGCGCTTCTTGCTCAAAAAGAACCGGCGCGGCTCCTCCTACCGGATCATCATCATGTTCTTCCTCCTCTCGGTCTCCATCCTCTGCATCACCAGGGGGCGGGTGGAGATCCTGGCCGGGGTCTATACCATCTCCTTCCTCTCGGTCATGGCCCTCTTCGCTGTCGGCAACATCCTGCTCAAGGTCAAGCGGAAGAAGCTGCCGCGGCCGGAACGGGCCGGCAAGGGCGCGGTGATCCTGGCGCTTGCGGCCGTACTTGTCGCCCTGTGGGGCAATATCATCAAAGAGCCGCCTCCGGGCGAGCCCTCCAACCTGGAGGTCTTTGCCGAATACTTCATTCCCACCATCATCGTCATCGGCATCATGCTCAAGCGTATTGCCCTGCTCGAGGGATTGCTCCATTTCGTCGAGATGCTCTTTGTTCCCATCCTCAAGCTGGTGACCCGGATCAACCAGTCCATCTACGCCACCATGGAACGGATCCAGTCCCAGGAGTTCGTCTTCTTCACCCGCGGCGACAATCTGGCCAACCTGAACAAGGTCCTGCTCTATATCAGGAACAACGAACATACCCAGAAGATCAAGATCGTCCATGTCGCCGACGAGGAAGACTCGGAGGCGATCCGAAAACTGGAACAGGACCTGGAATTCCTGGACCGGGAATACCCGGAGATCAAGATCGAGTTCGTGGCGCTCAAGGGCAGGTTCGGCCCCCAGCTGATCCAGGAACTGTCAAAGAAGTGGGGCATCCCCACCAACTTCATGTTCATCGGTTCTCCGGGCGACCGGTTTCCCTACCGGATCGAGGAACTGGGCGGGGTACGGCTGATCATCTGAGATGGCGTCGCAAAAAGTCCGATCTACTGCGTTGCAGCGGGTACGGCCAATGCCCGACGTACTCCATGTACGCCTCCGCCTGGCCGACACCGCTCGCCTCGGAGTCTCACTCCGTTCGCTTACCTGTATATCGAACGTTTATGCTTAGCCATCTTTAGAGTGTGATGGACTTTTTCCGAGTCCATCATCTGAGGAGAGGGGAAATATGGCGGTGCGCGGCAGGAGAGTGGACCTGGCCGGCCTCAAGGCATTTGTCATGCAGCGGCTGCGGAAGGATGGCGGCTTCGCCGCCACCCCACTGCAGCCGCATACCATTCAGGATACCTTCTGCGCCGTCTCCATCCTGCGCTGCCTGGCCGGCCCGGACCGCCGGGATCCGGTCGTTTCCCTGGCAGCCGGAGCCACCGGCCGCTACCTTGCCGACTATGCCGACCGCCATCCGGAGATGCCTGCCCGCACGGCCTTTCAGCTCCTGCGGCTGGCGCGTTACCTGGGCCTGTCCCTGCGACTGCGGTGGCGGCCGGCCGGGAGAGGCGACAAGACCGACTATGAAGAGCGCTGGTACCGGGCCATCCTGTCAGGGGAGATCCCGACAGCCGGCAGCGGCTTCACCTCGCCGCGCTGGACCGTGAAACAGCTCTGTCACTACCTCAGGCTGCAACGCCTCTCCGAACCGGGCCAGCCGCCGGCAGAGGCGGAAGAGATGGTCCGATGGCTGCGCCGCTGCCAGGCCCCGGACGGAGGATTCGGCTTTTTTCCGCACACCACATCCTATATCGAGAACTGCCACTGGGCCCTTGCCGCCCTCGCCCTGCTCGACAGCCGACCCGGGCGTCCGGAGTCGGCAGCGGCCTTCATCCTTTCCTGCCAGACGGCATCGGGCGGTTTCTCACGAAACAGCAGGGCCGCCCCCTTCCTTGATTCCTCCTGGCATGCGGTACAGGCGCTCCGTCACCTGGCGCACTGTTCAGGATCTCAGAAGTAAATAAAAAAGCCCCTGCCCGTCAGAGAGGGCAGGGGCAGGATATGCCGATTTTTCCCGTCTTGCCTGCAGTGATGCGGTGCAGACCGCATGACGACTGCAGGAGTCAGGTCTTATTTCTTTTTCTTCGGTTTCTTGACAATAAAGGTCGCCACATCCACACCGGTATTGCCGTTGGCCGGGTCATAGGCATAGACAACGGCCTTGTAGACACCCGGTCCGGCGCTCACCGTGTAGTCGGCACCGAACTGGCTGGCCTTTTTCAGGTAGGCAAGGGGCAGCTCGGCGATCTGCCTGCCGTCCTTGATGATGCGGGCCGCCACCTGGTAGCGGTCAGCATCCCAGATGCCCCCCTTGGTAATGGGGCAGCCGCACATCATGGTGACGTTGGCCCGGATGGGCACGGTGGTGGTGGCCGCATCCAGCTTGACATGGGCCGGCGGTGCCAGGACATCGACAACAAAGCCGGGCATCTCCAGGACCCAGCCGTTACCGCCGGTCATGTCCTTGCCAGGCACGATCCACTGGGTGGCCGTCACCCGGTTGGCGCCCTGGCGCTGGGCCAGCGGCCCAAAGGCGGCGACCTCGATCCGGGTCGGCTCGTCGATGTCCAGGGTGGCCGTATAGCCTGCGTCCTGTTTGCGGGCATAGGTCTCAAAACGGGTGAAGGGCTGCTTCATCAGCACCTTGGTGTCGCCCGTGGAGCCCTGGGTGACGCCCTTGGCCAGCAGCTCGCCCGTATCGGCATTCCTGATCGTCACCAGAATACCGCCGAAACTGGTGCCGATGAACTTGGCGTCCCTGGCCTTGACCCGGACCGTGACCTTGGTGGGAACCGCCAGTGCCTGGGCTGCGCTGAACACCAGGGCCACGAGCAGAAGAAGTGTTATCCTGCCTTTCATACGACCTCCTTTCATACCACACCTCCTGTTACCTGAGTACCGGTTACGACCGCGTAGCTGACACAGCAAACGACCGCGACCTGAAAAAGATCGCCCCGCACAACGAGACGAAATCACCGGCAGAAAAAGGGGCGGCAAAAAGCAACCCTGCCACCTCCGGACATATGCACAAAACCATAGGCCCCATGGCCGTCCCTGTCAACCCTTATTCGCAGGAATT
>JALSNC010000301.1 GCA_026987195.1 Desulfobulbaceae bacterium
GCACGGCGCCATGAAACACGCCATCGGCCCCAGGCGTGAGATCGGTATCCGCACGGTCTTCAATATTCTCGGCCCCATGACCAACCCGGCACGGACCACGGTCCAGCTCACCGGTGTCTTTGCCCGTGAGCTGACCTCGGTCCTGGCCGAGGTCCTGGTGCGGCTGGGCATGCAGCGGACCCTTGTGGTCTGGGGCGAGGGCAACCTGGACGAGATGACCATCACCGGCACCACCCACGTGGCCGACGGCCGCAGGGGGCGGGTAGAGACCTACACCGTGGAGCCCGAGGACGTCGGCCTTGCCAGGGCCGGCCTGGACGACATCCGCGGCGGCGCCACCGCCGGCGAGTCGGCGGACATGGTACGGGCAGTGCTGGACAATACCCCCGGCCCCAGGCTGGACATGGTGCTGCTCAACGCGGCCGGTGCCCTGCTGGCTGCCGGCCGGGTGGAGGACCTGCGGGCCGGTGTGGACATGGCCCGGGAGATCATTGCCTCGGGCGCGGCCCGGGAAAAACTCGATCAGCTTGTCGCATTCTGCCGCCAGGCGGCCTGAAAACCCGCTCAATCCCCAGGATCATGATCCTCGATACCATAGTCGAAAAAAAACACGAAGAGGTGACGGCCCTGCAGCGGACCGGCATCATCCCGCCCGCCGGGGAGGTCGATCCGCCACGCGGCTTCATGGCGGCACTCACCGGCACCGGTACCATCGCCATCATTGCCGAGGCCAAGAAGGCCTCGCCCTCCAAGGGGCTGATCTGTCCTGATTTCGACCCGGTCCGGATCGCCGAGAGCTACAGGGCCGCCGGTGCCCATGCCATGTCCGTGCTCACGGACGAACAGTTTTTCCAGGGCTCGCTCGCCTACCTGGTCCGGGTCCGCGCCGCCGTCGACCTGCCGGTCCTGCGCAAGGATTTTATCATTCATCCCCTGCAGATCAGCGAGGCCCGCGTCCATGGTGCCGATGCCATCCTCCTGATTGCCGCCATCCTTGAAACATCGCAGATGGAGGACTATCGCCTCCAGGCCGAGGAACTGGGCATGGACGTGCTGGTGGAGGTCCATGACGAGGCGGAACTGGAGCGGGCCCTGGCAGCCGGTTCCAGGCTGATCGGCATCAACAATCGCAACCTCAGGGATTTCTCCGTTGACCTGGGGACCACCTTCCGCCTGCGGACGCTGATTCCCGATACGATCCCGGTGGTCAGCGAGTCAGGGATCGGCAGCCCCGATGACATGCGCCGTCTGCGGGAGGCCGGAGTGACCGCCGCCCTCATCGGCGAGAGCTTCATGCGGGCCTCGGACCGGGGTGAGATCCTGCAGCAGTTCCTGTCCGCATGAAGAGTTCCGGTCGCATACGAATCAAGATGTGCGGGGTCACCCGCCTGGAGGACGCCCTGGCGGCGGTGGAGGCCGGTGTTGATGCCCTGGGTTTCATCTTCTTCGAGAAGAGCCCGCGCAACATCGATCCCGAGGAGGCGCGCCTGATCATCGAGGCCCTGCCGCCCCTGGTCGATACGGTGGGGGTGTTCGTCGACCGGAAGCGCAACGAGGTGGAGGAGATCATCGATTTCTGCAGCCTGGCCTATGCCCAGCTCCACGGCAGCGAGTCACCCAAGTACTGCGAGCGGCTGGCGCGCTTCGCCTCGCCGTGCCAGGTGCTCAAGGTGCTGCGGGTGGGCCGCACCATGGACACGGACCAGCTCCACGCCTATGATGAGCACGTGCGCGGTTATCTCCTCGATACCCTTGCCAGTGGCAGCATGGGTGGCACGGGCAAGGTCTTTGACTGGTCCCTTATAGGCGGCCTGGGGTTACAAAAACCCTTTCTCCTGGCCGGCGGCCTCAACGAAGACAATATCCTTGACGCCCTGGCAACGGTGCGTCCCTACGGGGTGGATGTCAATTCCGGGGTCGAGAAGCGGCCCGGGATCAAGGACCACGAAAAGATCCGCAGGTTCGTGCAGATCGTCCGCAGGGCAACGCTGGAGACCGACTGAGCGGCGGCACGTCGCCTGCATCGGCTATGCGGCCGGTCAGCGGGCGATGACCAGGGCATTGGGAAAGCCTGATGCTTCCAGGTGTTTTTCGTATCTCTTTGCCCCGGCCAGCGAGGTGCCGCTGTAGACCATGACCCGGTAGAGGCTGATGCCGGCGGCCGGGAACTGCTGGATCACCACGTCCCGGCCCCGGGCGGCAAAGCTCCGGGCCAGTTTTCTCGCCTTTTCTATCTCGACAAACGATCCCACCTGGACATAGAACCTGCCCTTGTCGAAATCCTGGTGCTTCAGCCTGATCGGCCGCCCGGCCGCAGTCCTCCCGGCGGCTGATACCTTCTCCCGTTCCCCGAGGGCGGTTATCTCCACCCGGGCCGTTCCATTGCGTATCATGCCGATTTCCCTGGCAGCACCGTAACTCAGATCAATGATGCGGTTCCTGACAAAGGGCCCGCGGTCATTGACCCGGACCACGGTGGTCCTGCCATTGTCCAGGTTACGGACCAGCAGGACCGTACCCATGGGCAGAGTCTTGTGGGCTGCGGTATGATCGTGCATGTTGTAGATCTCGCCGTTGGCCGTGCGCCGGCCATGGAACCTGCCGCCGTACCACGAGGCCACCCCCTGTTCCCGGTAGCCCTCGGCAGAGGGGATGGGATAGTAGCGCCTGCCGCCGATGGTGTAGGCCCGCTGGGTGGCCTTGAGCCCGGACCCGCCCTTTCCTGGTCGTTCGATCCGGCCGGTGGTGCAGCCGGCCACAAGGCACGAGACGAACAGCCCCGCACACAGCAGGTGGATCCAGCTTTCTTTCATGGCATGGATTCTGTCTGTTGATCCTGTTGGAGAAGATCTGAAAAACGCTGGCGGTAGAACATGCCGGCCGGACCCGTGGTATGGGGCGTATAGGGCCGCAGGCCGTCATCCCGGCCGCGAAGGTTGTCAAAACGGACCATCTCGTCTTCATCCATAAAGGAAAGGCGCAGGTCGAGGATCGGCCGGAAGATCCGGATGACCCCTTGCCGGTCACGGCGAATGATGAAGTCCTCCCACCGGCGCTGGCCATAGCCCAGGTACCAGATTCCAGGCCGCATCTCGCCGGTGATGCCGTCGGGCATGGCCGGTTCCAGCTCATCCTCGTCGCTGTAGAGATTGTGGTCGAGGAAGGCCTCTACCCAGGAGTCAGACTGCACGGTGAGCCGGTCCCACATCTCGTAGTCGTCGGTATCGCTGCGCAGGAGAGAGGTGGTGGAGTCATTGTATATCCACTGGGCATGACAGACCTGGCAGGCGACTTTGCGGCCATATTTCTCGTGAGCCGGATCACGGAGCGGTACCACCTGATGCCGGGCGCCGTCCCCCCGCCCGGTCAGGACCAGGCTGCCATCCTCCACCCTGATGTTGCCCAGCTCCGGCTTCCTGTCGCCCGGCTGCCATGCGTGGCAGGTACGGCAGGTGATCCGGCGACCTCCGGTGGCCATCAGTGTCTCGCCACTGTGGCAGTCGATACAGATCATGCCGCGCTGCTGGTGGATATCAGGGCTCAGATCATGGTATTCAACCCCGTAGGGCCGGATAAAGGGTTGCCTGGTGGTGTAGGGTGTCCGGTATTCCCAGTTGAAGTCATGCTCGAATCGGCCGTGGAAGTCCGCTCCCACCCGGTTGGCATAGTGACAGCTCAGGCACTGGCGATCAGCGGGTCGGGCCAGGAAGACATGGCTCTGCAGATGGCCGTCCGCATATTCCAGGTGACAGGCGGCGCAACCCGTGCCGCGACGGACATAGGCGTAATTATCTCCGGGCGAGTAGACATGACAGCGCAGGCAGCGGCGTCGAAGCATATCGTCGACCAGCTCGATCCGGTTTGCCGGGCTTTCGCTGACCGGAATCTCAGTGAGGCGATCCAGCTTCGCGTTGGCGCCAAAGTGCTGCCGGACCAGGTTGACCGCTTTCTTCAGGGTGAAATGGAGGGAGTCTTCGCATCCCTGAACCTGTTTCTCATGGCAGCGGCCGCAGCGTCTGGCCATACGGTCCGGATGGGCGGGCCGGGCCACCAGACCGGCATGGGCCCTGTCCCTGTCAGCGGTGGTGTTGTCACCATCGTGGCAGTCGGTGCAGGCAAAGTCATGACCGGCATCTATCTGCAGCTCACCGTGGCAGCCGCGGCATCCCGGCCGGGGGGGTGGCTGCGGCGCCGGCTCCTGGGCCGGCGCGGGCCCGGACGGTGCCTTCCCCGGTTGTTCATCCCGGCAGCCGGTCAGGCAGAGCAGGAGCACGGTGAGCAGGAGCACGAAATTTCGATTCATAATCTTGACACTATACCATAAAATTGCTACATCAATAAACCTCTATTCCCGCCTGTCTGGTGTGCATGTCATATGCCGATATAGCTCAGTTTGGTAGAGCAACTGATTCGTAATCAGTAGGTCAGCGGTTCAAGTCCGCTTATCGGCTCCAGAACGAAAAAAGGGTCTGGCAGCGCTGTGCTGCCTGACCCTTTTTTTATTCGAGAATCTTCGTGTTGCCTGCTGCGGATGATGAGCTGTTTTTTTGTAAGCGCTCACAGGCAGCGCATCTTTGCACGGTCGCGTTTGTCAGCATAGAGGGGCTATAGCGAACAAACGCGCCTGCACAAATATTGCACTACCTGTGAACGCTTACAGCTCTGAGGTTGTGAAACCGCATAGTTGCCAACCCTGTGAGGGGTTTCGTTTCTTTTCAGTTCAGCGAGGAGAGGGCTGTCAGGCCGATCCTGAGTGCGGCCAGGCCGATACAGACAGCCAGGATGATCCGCAGGGTGTCCACCCTGACCCTTCTGCTCAGGCTGGCGCCGAGATAGGCCGCCGGCAGGACCGTGGCCACGATGGGCAGGGTGAGGGGCCAGTCGATCTGGGCGGTCAACGCCTTGCCGAGCAAGGCGGCAAGGGTGGAGAGGAAGACAATGGCCAGGTTGCTGCCAATGGCGATGCGGGTCGGGACCTTTACAAACACCGTCATGAGGGGGATGAGGATGAAGGATCCGCCCTGGCCCACCAGGCCACTGAAGAAGCCCACCACCACGGAGACCGCCAATGCCCGCAACCTGTTGAAGGAAAAGTGCGCCAGGTCCGGATATTCGGCCTCTTTCCTCTTCGGCAGCGCGATCAGGACCGCGGCCACGAAGGCCATGATCGCAAAGACCAGCAGCAGGTGGCTGTTGTCGATGTGACCGGCGCTGGCCCCGCCGATGAAGGACGACGCGAACAGGGTGATGCCCATCCACAGGACCAGGGACGGCGAGAGAAAGTGGTGCCTGGTATGGGTGAGGCCGCCGGAGATGCAGGCGGCCAGTCCCTGGACAATGGTCAGTCCGGCAACCGTCTGCATGGGCAGCGGCGCACACCCGAACAGGGGCGGGACATAGAGCAGGAGCGGTGCCATGATGATGCCGCCCCCGATCCCCAGCAGCCCGGACAGAAAGCCGGTAACGACACCCAGCAGGCCGACGATGAAAAAGAGCGGCATCCTAGATCACGGTCAGGCCCACTGTCTCGTCGGTGATGTCGCCGATCTTCACCGCTGTCGTGACGCCGGCCCCGTGAAGCCTTCGGACCAGCTCCGCCGCCTGACTCTCCGGAACAGCCAGCACCAGGCCGCCCGAGGTCTGCGGGTCGTAGAGCAGTTCCTCTTCCACGCTGTCGAGGTCACGCCGGATCTCCAGCCGGTGCCGAGCCACCATCTCCCGGTTGGCCCTGTTGCTGCCCGTGGTTTCCCCCTTGCGGTACATGGTCTCGGCATGGGGATAGAAGGGCAGTCGCGCATACTCCACCATCACCCGGGCATCGCAGCCGTGGGCCACCTCGAGCAGGTGCCCCAGGATGCCGAACCCGGTGACGTCGGTGCAGGCATGGAGCTCGAAGTCCAGAGCCGTCTCCATGGCCGGGCCGTTCAGGGCCGCGAGCATGGGCAGGACATCGCGTTCCAGGTCGGCGAAGGCGAGCTTGCCGGAACGGACCGCGTTGAAGAGCACGCCCGAGCCCAGGGGCTTGGTCAGGATCAGGGCATCGCCGGGACGGGCACCGGCATTGGTGATGATCCGCTCCGGGTGGACCGTGCCGTTGACACAGAGGCCGTACTTGGGTTCCTCGTCATCCACGGTATGGCCACCCACCAGGCAGGCCCCGGCCTCCACCACCTTGTCGTGGCCGCCCCGCAGGATATCCTTCAGCAGGCCCATGTCCAGCTGTTTTGATGGAAACATCACCACGTTGAGGGCTGTCAGCGGCCTGCCGCCCATGGAGTAGACATCCGAGATCGAGTTGGCCGCCGAGATCTGGCCGAACCAGTAGGGATCGTCCACCGGCGGGGTGATGAAATCCACGGTGCTGATCATGGCGATCTCGTCCGTGAGCCGGTAGACCGCCGCATCATCAGCCGTCTCGATACCGACCAGCAGGTTGGGGTCGGCCGGCGCCGGCAGGCCTTCGAGCGCGTCCGACAGAGCCGTCGGACCGATCTTCGCGGCTCAGCCGCAGGTGCGGGCCAGGCTGGTCAGTGTTTTTTTTCTGAATATCCGCATGGAGCCCTTCTCGTTATAAGTTATTTCTATCAATTTTTATCAATTCATATTATATTCTTATAACAGGGCCACGGTGTGGCTGTCAAGGAGGAAAAGGCCGACAGGAGGCCCTGGCCAATGCTACGCAACCGGGACAGGAAGGATATGGGATGGAGTAACAGTTCAGCAGCACGCCATCTGCATGCCCTTGCGACTGCCCGCATAGCGGGCTGTCGGCGTCTCGCTGCGCTCGCTTGCCTGTCGGCCGGTCACGATCAGGCACAACTGAGGCACTGCTGAACTTTTATCAAAACCACCGGCAATTCAATGGGCTTGCCGATATCTGTAAGCTGTCACTGTATGGAAACACGTCAACTACGCGTATTTATTACGGTCTTTCGCAGCGGCGGTTTCACTCGTGCGGCGGAGATGCTCTCCATGAGCCAGCCTGCCGTGAGCGAGCAGATCCGCGCCCTGGAGCGGCGGCTGGGATGCCGGTTGTTCGACCGGCTCGGGCGCTCCATTCAGCCCACCAGGCAGGCGAAACTGCTCTATCCCGGGGCCCTGGCCATTCTCGATGACATCAGCCGGCTGGAGCAGGAGCTCACCCGGCAGGCGAGCGAGGTCGCCGGCGAGATCCTGCTGGGGGCCAGCACCATACCCGGCGCCTACATCCTGCCGCGGATCGCAGCCGATTTCAAGACCCGGCACCCGGAGGTCTCCTTTACGATCCGGATCAGTGATTCCGCCGCGATCATCGACAACGTCCTGAACCACGAGCTGCTCCTCGGTATCGTCGGCACCCGGGCCACTTCGCCGGTCCTGGATTTTGTTCCCTTTGTCGAGGACGAGCTGGTGCTGGCGGCCTCGGCGGATCGTGAGCTTGGCAATCCCGTGTCCCTCGCCCGCCTGGCCCAACTGCCGTTCCTCCTGCGTGAGCAGGGATCCGGGACCCGGAAAACCCTGGAAGAGTACGTCCTCCGGAACGGCCTTGACCCGGGCCGGCTGAATACTGTGGCCGTGCTCGGCTCCAACGCGGCCATCAAGGAGGCTATCAAGGAGGATCTCGGTGTCTCCATCCTCTCCCGTATCTCCATTCGCGACGAGGTACACTGCGGCAGGATCCGGGAAATCGGGATCCGTGACATCACCCTGGGCCGCCGTTTCTACACGGTCACCCACAAAAAACGTACCCTGCCCAACCACTACGACGTCTTCCTCCAGCACCTGCGCCGGGCAGGCGAGAAACCGAACCCGGGCAGCCCGGAAGCGGCAGGGGTCTGAGCAGAGAATAAAAACGTAACCCCTCACGGGGTGACTAACCATCGGTTTTTCCGGGCACAGTGGTGTAAGCGCTCCCAGGGGCCGCAGATTCGGAGTCTACGCTTACCTGTGCAGGCGTGCCTGACCGCAGGTAAGCGAGCGCAGCGAGACTCCGATAGCCTACCTATGCGGGCAGGCACGACCGTGCAAAGAGGTAAGCGAAGACTCCGTGCGGTTCCTGTGAGCGCTTACAAAAAAAATCCCCGGAGGTGATGTGCCTCCAGGGAGTTTTTTCACCGGATCACAGAATGATATTACATCACTTCCGCCGGTTTTCTGGATGGTGCCGGTTGCCGTTTGGAGGTTGTCCTGGTGCCGGCAGTCACCGAGCGCAACTCGAACCGGCCGTCCCGCCGGAAATGGCCTTCAGCCTTCATGGGGAAAACACCCGGCCATTCGACGCTGCGTATGGTGAACTTCGCCTCGTCCCGTCCTTCCGCCCTGGCAGTGCCTGCAAAACACGGCTCTCCACCCGGGCGGGTGAGTATGATGTTGACCCGGCCGTTTCTTTTCACCGGCGAGGTGAAGATCAGGAAGGCTCCTGAGTACCGCTCTGTTTCGGGATTTTTGGTGGCAAGGATCCCGAAGAGCGCTTTTTTTCCGGCCAGACGTTCCATCCCGCCCCGTTTGTCGAATGTACTGTTCAGGACCAGCATCCATCGTTGTCCCGCACAGTCGATGCAGACCTGGGAAGAAGACGAAAGGGGAATTCCGTAAGGGTCGGCGGCCAGGGTTTCGAGGCACAGTTTTTTCTCCTGCTCATCAGGTTCACCCGCCCGGACCTTGACTGTGCCCCTGCGCGGCAGTGCCTGGAATTTTTCCGGCATGGGCAGGTCATGTCCCTCAAGGCCGAAACGGTGTGCCAGCAGGATCTCGGCAAACCCGGCCTGACGTGCCAGCAGGCCGCCGGCATCCCGCTTGATACGGGACACGACCTCCAGGGCCTCCTGATCTCCGATCCTGCCCAACCCCTTGACAATGGCAGTAAGCGTTTTTGCATCCCTGGCTTGTTGCCCCGCGTCCTTCAGGGCGTTGCCGGCCTTTTCGGAGCCGAGCAGCCACAGGTTGGTCGCTGCCAGGTACCTGATTCTCGGGTTTTCTTCTTCATCAACGAGGAGCCGGTGAAAGATTTCGACACGATCCTCTGCTCCTGACCGGCGGTAGAGCGACAGGGCGGCCTGCCGTGGAAACCGCTTGTCCTTTCCCAGGACAATGGCCAGGAGGACATCGTGCTCGAGTGGTATGGGTGGTTGTATGATCGATGGCATGGCAGCCTCCTGTTACCTGAAGTCAACATCCTGAATTGACAAAACAGTGATCCCGCATGGTATTTCCCTGGCCAGATGTGAGGCCACCGCCGTTCGGCACCGACGGGTTCATCAGGTTGGTACTGTTGTTGACATGATGCAGGCCAAGGTAATGCGCAGCTTCATGGGCCAGGACCAGACCGGTGATGCTGGTTGAACCTTCGATCGCAACCACGCTGCCGTCCATGCCCTTGGCATCCTTGTCACACGGGCCGTCCACCCTTGATAGGCCAATGGTGGAACCGGAATAGGTAAGGACGAAAAAGATATCCATGGCATGGTTGTCAACGGTCCATTCGTCGGTGAGGGCCTCTGCCTCGCCGTCACTGTCTATGTGATCCCTGCCATTCGCCTGGGAAGCGGTGATGTAGTACCATTGGGCCCGTCCCACTCCCAGATTCACCTGGGCATAGGTATCCCGCATATCCTGGAGGGCGCTGGACACCTCCCGGCGATCGGCGGTGGTGAAGTTGCCCACTGTAATGAGGTTGACATGCACGTGCCGTCCCTGCACCCGTCGTACCTGGGTCAGCACCGAAACGTCTGTCGGGACACGGTCCCAGAATCCGAAAAAATTCCGAACCAGGGAGACCTGTCCGGAAAGACCGAGGCAGTGACAGGCCTGTTTCAACGAAACCATGGCATCCTCCTATTGCAGAGCGACCAGAATCGGGATCAACCCCTGACCGGAGGACAAGGGCTCAAGGGCCTTGCCGATGATTGTTCCCAGGGAGCGGGCACCATCGGTTGCCTTCATTGCATGGCCGGCGGTGGGCGAGCTGGTAAGCAGGTCTCCGACCCTGATCGATCCGTAGTCTCCGTCCACCTTGCAGTATACCTTTCCGTTCAGGGCAATGGGGCGCCTGCTGCTCCCGGCCTCCTGCCGGTCGAGTATGATCCCCGGCCGGTACCCGCCGGCACCGGAAACGACACCCGCCACCCGCCTGTCATACCCCTCTGAACAGGGACAAAGGCTGCCACTGTCATCAAGGACCATCACCGTTCCCGGCTCGACCTCGTCGGCCAGATTGGCGGCAATGTCGAATTCTTCGGCACAGTCGGCATTTTTCAGGATAATGTCACCAGCCTGACCGTCCAGGTGGATGGACGCCTGGCTCAAGTCATGGATGTCCGTTGCGCCGGAGGGAAAGAGAATGATATCGCCGTCTGTACCGTGCCCGCCGAACCAGGCGTTGCCACCGCCGGCATCCAGGTGAATGGTCGCCTGCTTCAGGTCGTGAATGTTGCTTACTCCGGAAGGAAAGAGAACGATATCACCATCGGTTCCGTGCCCGCCGAACCAGGCGTTACCACCGCCGGCATCCAGGTGAATGGTTGCCTGCTTCACGTCATGGAGATTGGTCGCCCCGTCGGGGAAAAGGACAATGTCCCCGTCAGCACCATGTCCGCCGAACCAGGCATTGCCGCCGCCGGCGTCCAGGTGGATACGGTTTCTGCCATCGTTGTCCTTGAGATAGATGTCACCATCAGCACCGTTGCCGCCGGCGACAATATCGCCATTGTTGCCCGTGAGGCGGATCCGGTCCTGGGACGTGCTGTTTTTCAGCCTGATCGTCCCGTTGGCACCGTTTCCCCCGAATGTCCCGGAGCCGCTGGTGCCGTCAAAGCTGATATGGTCTCGTGAACTTTCATCCCTGATAAAGATATCCCCGTCAACGCCCTGTCCGCCGACATAGATGTTGCCGCTGCCGGCATCGAGAATGATCCGGTTATGGCCCTCTGCTCCGCGGAGGCGGAGATCGCCGTCCTGGCCTGCCCCGCCCATGTTGATGTCGCCATGTGCGCTGATCGTCATCACCAGGCCGCCCTCGGCCGAATAGATGCGGATAACACCCGAATTCGCATCCAGGCTGATCCGGGTGGCCCCCGCTGCATCCCGCAGCCTGATGTCGCCGTCTTCGCCGGCACCTCCCGCAACAAGATCGCCGGTGTCACCGTTGATCGTAATGGTTATTGCCGAATCAGCCGCCTTGCCGACAGTGAATGGTCCTGTGTGATCAGCCATCTGCAACCTCCTTTCAACGCCCGATTTCTCTTTTTCGCGGTCACCGGCTCCCTGTGGACAGGAAGGTCCTGATGTTCAACGCCCCAGGCAGAGACCCTGCCTTTGTATTTCAATATACAAGGAAGAAGGTAACAGTATGGTAACAGCCGGAATCTTTTTTCAGGAGACCGGGAAATTTTCCCGTTGTCGTCTTGGCCGGGCACTGTGTACGAATGCGGTCATCCGGTATGGGCGGGAGAAACAAAAAGGGCCCGGGATGCTCATCGCATCCCGGGCCCTTGATACTTGAACAGATTCCGGGGGACTACATGCCAATGACCGCGCCGAGCCATGCCTTGGCCAGGGCGATGGGGCCGCCGGTCAGGACCATGGCGCTGGCCAGGCTGGCAAAGGCCCACAGGCCGACAAGGGCGCCGGTGGATGCCATGACGACGGCCGCGCCTTTTGAGATCTCTGCCTGGGTATTGACGATGGTCTGAACTCGGGTCCTGGTGGTTGCTGCGGTCATGATCGTTCCTCCTGGGATGGTGTCGATACGTGTGTATCGTTCATGGTGTCTGTTGTTTTGCCTTCAATGTTGCCAGTATCGTGCCAGGTGAAAAAACCGCGTAATTTCAAGGTGAGTGGGCCATGAACCGGTCCTGGCCGTGCCAGATTGGCACGCTGTCCCTGCCAGATTGGCACACCCTGCCTGCCCCGCCACCCTGTGGCCGGAGACCGGCAGAGGTACGAGGGCCGTGGTTGAAAGACCCGCCGGAATGAGATATTATGGTCGATGTTATTGAAATAATGTGGTAAAATGGCATGCACCTGGCAGGATTTCAGGGAATCGGAAACCGGAATACCGGAAGCCTGCAGTCTTTCCAGGAGCGTGCTGCTGAACTTTTACGCGCGGTCCGGGATCGTAAGGAGGGTGCCATGAAGAGGCGGACGGGAAGGGCAGCGTTGGTTCTGGTCATTATGTTCTGTGCAGCCTGGGCCCGGGGGATGGGGACAGACATCCGGGAACTCTGGCCTACGGACAACCTGTACACGAGGGAGCAGGTCGGGGACCTTTTCTATAATATGAGTTTCAGGCCGTTTGACAGGAAAGATCTGTCGTTCAGCATGCTCGTCGCGAAAGACTGGCAGGGGATTGCACTGAAGGTCTCCCCGGTGCAGCTGGAACAGGAGGAGAGAGCATTATTGCCGCTGGCCGAACTTAGGGCGCCCGACTGGGGCAGGACCAGGGCCGCAATCTCTGTTCACAGCGTGAAGACCCCGGACAAAACGGTACTTGAAGAATGGACCGACGCCTATCTGCAGGGAAACGGGATAACTCCCCTCTCCCGCAGGAAAGGGACGTTCAACGGCAGGGTTGTCGAAGATGTTCTTGCCCGCATCCCACAGGAGGAGAAGGCCTTTCTCGTCAGGATGATTTTTTCCGCCCATGGCTCCCATCTGTTTATGGTGACATGTTCGGCTCTCGAGGATTCATTCAGAAAATACGCCAGGATCTTCAGCATGGCCGCCATAACTTTTCAACCCCTGCAGTGAAGGGTGAGGTGAACAGGGTACTGCCACCGGGCAGTGTGGCGAGGATGGAGCGGGCGGGCAGGACGCAGTGGGACCAGGGCAGCGACCCGGTCGCTGGGGATCCTGCTGCGAGTCCATCAACCGTGCCGAGGCGCGGTTGTTGCTCCTCCTCGTGCCCTTTGTCCGGCCGGATCGTCGCTTAGCTCAGTACACCGGACCGACAAAGGACACCAGCGGCGAGCGTTTCAATACTTCTATGATGTCCGCCTGGTCAGTGTATTTCTCCCGTGGCACGGCCAGGGTGTAGATGCCACGCCTCCCCGGACCATTGACAATGGAGGCCCCGACCTGCAGGAGCAGCCGGTCGATATCCCCGATCCGGGAAGATTCCTTGAAAATCACATGCAGGGCTACACTCCTGCACGTGGAAAACGCGTCCTGCGGCGCGGACAAGGTATGGTAGGGCGGAGAACCGTTGGAAAAAATGAGCAGCAGGACAATGGCCACGGCCTGCACGCCGGCCAGGCCCCAGGCGAGCCGGGGACGACCGGACTGAGACCGGAGCCATTGCCGCAGTCTTGACCATGTCGCGGCCAGACGGCCCGGGGAGGCCATCTGCCCGGCTCCGGCATCATTGATCCGTTCCTCTATCCTGGAAAAGAGTGTCGGCGGCACTTGTTCGATGTCCCCGGATGCGTCATTGAACAGTTCGCGCAGCAGGGCGTCGTCCATGGGCTCATCATTGACACGGTCGCGCTTTATGTGCCTGTCTTGACGGGGTGTCATTTGATTGCTTTGGCAGGTTACAGGTCGTCTTGCCGGATACCCATTCTTTTCAGTACCCTGGCCAGGGATGCCTTGGCGTGAAAGACGCGGGACTTTACGGTGTTTTCCGGGATACCGATCAGCCCGGCGATCTCCCTGTAGGGAAGATCCTGGTAAAAGGCGAGATCAAGAATCTCCCGGTGTTTTGCTGACAGGTGCCCGAGAGCCCTGTTGAGGATCTCTTTCCTGTCCAGGGCGCAATGGTCCGGGCCAGGAGAGGCAAGTTCAGGATGGTCGTCAATGGGGTCATGGTACGTTGTCCTGTTCAGGTCACGCAGGGCGATGTTCCTGGCAATGCCGATCATCCAGGTCATTACCGCAGATTGCTGCCTGAACCTGGTGCTGCATCGCCACACCTCCGTGTAGGTCTCCACCAGGATATCCTCGATACGGCTTCTGTCGCGGAGGAGCCGGTAGAGGTAGACCGTCAGCCGGTGATGTGTTGCCTCGTACAGGTCCTGAAATGCCCGCCTGTCACCCCCGGCGGTCCGCAGGAGCAGGGACAGCAGTTGATCCTGTGAGGTTTTTCTGTGCATGTGTGCCGGGGCAGGGGAAAAAGGTTCAAGTTTTTTTCGGAAAACAACATCGGCGTGCCAGGTATATGGTAAATATTGGCAGGTGCAGGCCACGGATACTTATTGTAACGTACCTGATTGATGGAAAAATACCATAAAGCGGAATGGCTGTCATGATGAAAACAGAAAGGCAGGAGACGTGCGCGGAAGAAAAGATAAAGGTTCAGGGTACGCCATCCGGGGTCTACGCTTACCTGCACGCGCTCGCGGCTGCCCGCTGCCGGCTATCGGAGTCTCGACACGTTCGTTTACCTGCCGGCCAGTTGTGACTCCGCACAGTTGACGCGCTGCTGATCTGATCTTTCATAAAAAAAGTACCGGTATTTCAAGGTAGTTGCCGATATGGGTGAACTGTTGCAAGATCCCTTGATATTCACGAGATACTGCCGGAAGGTGTTTCCGGTGCATGTCAATCAAGATGGCGTCGCAAAAAGTCCGATCTACTGTGTTGTAGCGGGTCTGGCCAATGCTCGACGTACTTCGTTACGCCTCGGCCTGGCTGACACCGCTACGCCTTGCATATCGAATTTTTATGTGAGCCATCTTTACAGTGAGATGGACTTTTTACAGATCCATCAAGTTTGAAAATATACAGGAAAAAGAGGAGATAGAGGAAATGGAGAACAGGAGCGCAATGGGCAGGCAGGCCATGGCGGAGCGGGCGGTGGAACTTTTCCTGGCACGGTTTCACTGAAGCCAGGCCATTCTCGGCGCGTGCGCCGGGCTGTTTCGCGATGAACCGCCACCTCCGGAACTGGTCGCCGCCATGTCCCCCTTTGGCGGCGGCATGGGCTCGAGCGGTCAGCTCTGCGGCACCCTGGCCGGCGCCCTGGCCGTGATCGGCTTCACCTGGGGCAAGACCGAGCCCAGGGGCCGGGATCACAAACTGATGTGGAAACTCAGCAACGCCATGGTCGCCCGGTTCGCGGAGATCTGCCAGCCCTACGGCGGCACCGACTGTATCGACATCGCGCGGGTTGACTGGAAGGATGCAGAGCAGGTGCGGGCCTTTTACAGGGATCCGGACAGTTGCCGCAACAACTGTATCCGGGTGGTACGGGAGACGGCCGCCTCACTCCACGACCTGGTCAGTACTGTTGCCCGGAGGTGACCGTTCACCGCCATCGGCAATCGTTTTGAATCACCAGTGTTTTCTGATGGCGTCGCAAAAAGTCCGATCTGCTGCGTTGTAGCGGGTAGGGCCTATGCTCGACGTACTTCAGGTGCGCCTCTTCCTGGCCGCCACCGTTACGCCTTGATTCAGCAGTGCGCCGGCTGTGCGTGATCGCGGCTGGCCGGCTATGGCCGCCATACGGCCCGGGGCAGGTGGAGGGTGAAGACCACGCCCTGCCGTCCCTTGTCCAGGTCGGCCACGGTCACCGTGCCGCCGTGGTGATCGAGGATGGTACGGACGATGTAGAGGCCCAGGCCCAGGTGGGGGCGGTCGTCTCCGGCCGGGCGGAGGGAGACCATGGAGTCGAAGATCCGTGCCTGCAGGGCAGGTGGTATGGTGTTTCCCTGGTTGCTGACCTGCAGCAGAACCTGCCGGCGTCCGGACCGGACCTCTAGTTCGACCGGTGTGCCCGGCCGGTGAAAGGAGACCGCGTTTTCCACCAGTTTTTCCGTTGCCTGGCGCAGGCGGACCGGGTCTCCCTTGACCGGGAGCGGTCCGTCGGGCACCGTGCAGCGGAATTCAACCCCGGTAAAGGTTTGTTGCCAGCCGTGTTGCAGCCACATGGGCAGAGCGCGGCCCAGGTCGAAGATCTCCATGGACTCCTGCTGCAGGGCCTCCCTGAGCGAAGTCGCCTCCCGGATGGAGGTGAGCAGTCCTTCCAGCCGTCGCACATCGTTGCGCGCCCAGTCGAGGTAGTTCCTGATCCGGGGTGACGGCTCTTCCAGTTCCTGTTCCAGGTTGTTCAGCGATGCGGACACCGCGGCCAGCGGGGTGCGCATCTCGTGTTCCAGGTTGTCGGCCATCCTCTCCCGGTGCTCCACCTGCTGTTCGAGCTGGCTGAGCATGGAGCGCAGGGTCCCGGCCAGGTCGCCTATCTCGTCCCTGGCCCTGGTGCCGATACTGGCGCTGCGGATATGGCCGTCCGGAGAAATGGCTGCCGCGGCCTGGTCGCGCAGGCGCCGGATCCTGGCCGAGATGCGGGAGGCGAACAGCAGCAGGCCGCCACCGCCGAGCAGAAAGGCCAGGAGCGACAGGGAGACGGTCTCCTCGATCAGGCGGTTGCTCAAGGCGAGGATGGAGTTTGTCGTCTGTTCCACGACCACGGCGCCGACGATTTTTTTCTTTTCGTACAGGGGCGTGATCGCGGCCATGACCTCCACCTGCCCTTTGGCGAGCAGGTAGCGGGTGATTGAACTGCGGCCTTCAGCCAGGGCCTCGCCGATGCCCTGCAGGTCCAGTTCCGTGGGCTGGGATGTCTGGTCGACGATGTCGGCGCTGAAAGAGGTGGTGAAGAAACGGAACAGGGGGCGGAGCAGGTCGTGGATGCGGGTCATGATCCGGGCCGAGAGTTCCTGCGAGGAGGCGAGCGGATCGCGGGCCTCGCGCAGGCCCCCCACCTGGGCCCGGATCCGCTGGTTGCGGTCCACGATCCGGATGCGGGCATAGGGGCGGTCCAGGGATCTGAGGATCTCCTCGATGGCCGTGGAGGTGGTCAGCAGCCAGCCGGGCTCCCGGTCCTGTGCCAGGTTGGCGGTGCCGATCAGGGTCGTGACCAGGCGCGTTTTCGGATCGTCCACGTCGGCGATGGTAAAGGCCAGCCGGCTGCCGAGCAGGTCCAGGGGGATCCGAAACTCGAGGATGTAGCCCTGGCCGGTCTGACGCCAGACCCCCTGGATGCGCGGCTCCGGAACCGGGAAAAGGCCCGGTTCGTCCGGCATCCGGAATCCGTTGACCCAGCCAGGTGCATGGGCGGTGATGATGTAGCTGCGCCTGCCGCCTTCATCCTCGATAATGATCCGCAGGTGGTCGGACCGGTCCAGGCGCAGGGATTTTCGGCTTCGATAGACCACGCGGTCGTCCCGGACCTCGAACAGGGAGTAGAGATGCCCTCCCTGCCGGCCGGAGAGGTGGCGGAAGGAGAGGGTGTCTGGATGGTAGCGGTTGCGCGGACTGAGCAGGTGCTCCCTGCCGAATTCCTCGGCCTGGGCCAGCTCGGGCTGCCAGTCACCGGTTCTGCCGTCGAGGCGGATGGTGTTGGAGAGGTGAAAGATGTAGAGATCACGGGCCTGGTCCAGGGCATGGAACCGTTCCCGGGCAAAGAGGTCGCTGCGGTTGGCCAGGGCAGCCGAGACCGCCTGCGCGGTCAGGGCCAGGGTATCCTGCTGGCTGGTGAGCAGGCTCTGCTTGAGGATGGAGTTGAGGCGGATTCCGAGCAGGGGAAAGAGGAGCAGGAACAGGGAGACCAGGGCCAGCTTGAATCGCAGGGAGACGCGCATGAGGTTCAGGTAATAGTTCACCGCTATGGGCAACCACCTGAAAAGACCGACTCTTTTGGCAAAAGTTCAGGGTTGCCAGCGGTAGCCCATGCCGTACTCGGAGCGGATGGCGTCGAAGCCGGGGTCGATCTCCCGGAACTTGTCACGGATCCTGCGGATGTGGGCGGCAATGGCATTGTTGGTGACGATGACGCTGGCCGCCTCCATGAGCTGGTCATGGTTGCGGACATGGCCCGGACGGCGGGCCAGGCAGAGCAGGATCCAGAATTCGGTCAGGGTCAGGCTGACCGGCCGGCCCTGCCAGAGGACCTCCTTGCGGTCCTCGTCGATACGCAGGCATCCGTGCTCGATAACCCGGTCCTGGTGATGGTGCCCGCTCCGCAGTGCTTCCACGGTCCTGAACAGGGCCGTTATCCGGGCCGGCAGGAAGTCCAGGGTGGTGGTATCCTTGGTGAGGTAGTCCCAGGCGCCGAGCCGCAGACCCGAGACCCGGTCCAGGTCCGAGTCACGGGCGGTCAGGAAGATGATGGGGATGATGGGCGAGAGACTGCGCAGGTAGGTGCAGAGCTCGAAGCCGCCGGTCATCTCCGGGCCGAGCATGATATCGAGGATGACCAGGTCCGGCAGGCCGGCGGCAAAGGCGGCCATGGCCTCCTGCCTGGAGGTGTAGGCACGGACCCGGTAACCTTCGCGCTCCAGGGCCCGGGCGTAGTTTGCCTGGAGCTGGGGATCGTCTTCAACCAGGGCAATACGGTAGGGCATGGGAACGGTTGCAACTCCTGTCCGGTTTGCATCGGCTAACAGCTCGGCAGCACGTAAAAGTTCACCAGCACGCCGTCTGCACGCGCTCGTGACTGCCCGCATAGCGGGCTATCGGAGTCTCGCTGCGCCCGCTTACCTGCAGCCAGGCACGCCTGCACAAATCTGCGGCCCCTGAGAGCGCTTACGCTGCTCCTGCCGGCGGCAGTTCTTTCCGGCGCGGCCGGCGACCGGCAGCTACCTCTGATCTGTTCCCGATCTGTACCATAGAAAACAGGTTTGGGCCAGTTCCGGCTCCTGTTTGTCATCTTCTGTCATTTTTTCTTTCCCTTCTGTCATCATCCCGGACACGGCCGGTCATCGTCGGAGTCTACAGTGAGCGGCAACCGCTGGAACGGGCGGAAAAAGAAAAATATCCATGTCTGCGCCGGTGCGCAAGGAGGGGAAGATGAGGTGGAAACGTTCTGTGGACCCCGGAGTGGTGCTGGTTACGCTGTACCTGGCCCTGGTGCTGCTGTTCCTGCTGCTTGGGGGGGCAGGGGCGGCAGGTGCCGCGGTCGATCCCGGGGCGGTTCGTCCGGAGACCGTTCGCCGGGGCGCCCTGCTGGTGGCCGGAGACGGGCCGGAGAGTTTTTCGCCGGTGCCCATGCTGGAGATGGACGTGGACATCACCGTCACCGGGATCGTTGCCCGGACCCGGGTCAGGCAGCGGTTCAGAAACGATTCCTCCATCTGGTTCGAGGCCCTGTACGTTTTTCCCCTGCCCGAAGAGAGCAGCGTCGATCACATGCGCCTGCGGGTGGGTGATCGGATCATCACCGGCAGGATCCGGGAGAAGGAGGCGGCACGCCGCATCTACGAGGCGGCCCGGCAGGACGGGAAAAGGGCCTCCCTGCTTGCCCGGCAGCGGCCCAACATCTTTTCCGTTGCAGTGGCCAATGTGGGCCCGGGCGAGACGGTGACCGTGGAGATCGAGTACCAGCAGGTGGTGGCGCGGCAGGGAAAGAGCTTTTCCCTCCGTTTTCCCATGGTGGTGGGCCCCAGGTACATGCCCGCAGGCCCGGAGACCGGTGGTCCGGGCCCGTCGGACGCAGCCTTTCCGGCAGTCGGCGTCACAGGCCTGATCCAGCCGCCGGTAGTGGCGCCGGGCGGAGCGGTCGTCAACCCGGTGCGCCTGCACGTCAGCCTGGCGCCGGGTTTTGGCGTGGGCCGGGTCGAGTCTCTCTACCACGGCATCACCACGGAGCGTAAAAACGGCCTCATCGACATCCGTTTCAACGGCAGGGTGGCTGCAGACCGCGATTTCGTCCTCGAATGGGAACCGGAACAGGGCCGGGTACCTGGTGCGAGCCTGTTCGCCGAGCACCGGGGCGGCGAGACCTTTCTCCTGCTCATGCTCACCCCGCCTGCCACGCCGCTCCGTGAGCCGCTGGCCCGGGAGACGATCTTTGTTCTCGACAACTCCGGTTCCATGGCAGGGTCCTCCATCCGCCAGGCCAGGGCGGCCCTGCGGTATGGTGTGGCCATGATGCGGCCCCGGGACCGGTTCAACATCATCACCTTCGAGAGCGTCACCCGTTCGCTCTTTGCCTCCAGCCGGCCGGGAACACGGAAAAATCTTCTGGCCGCGGACCGCTTCATCGACACGATCCGGGCCCGGGGCGGCACCGAGATCCGTCCGGCCCTGGCGCTGGCCCTGGATGGCCGCAGCGATCATGCCCGCCTGCGGCAGGTGGTCCTGCTTACCGACGCCTGCGTGGGCAACGACGATGAGCTGCTGTCCCTGGTTGCCTCCCGCCTGGGGGATACGCGCCTGTTCACGGTCAGCATCGGTTCGGCGCCCAATACCTCCTTCATGGCCAGGGCTGCGACCATGGGCCGGGGCGCCCATACCTTCATCGGCAAACCGGACGAGGTGAGGGAGCGGATGAGTGGCCTGTTCGCCATGCTCGGCCAGCCGGCGGTGACACACCTGCGGCTCAGCGGCGACGCCATGGCCGAAACCCTGCCCGCTCCGCTGCCCGATCTCTATCACGGCCAGGTCCTGACCGCTCTTGTCAGGATGCGGGGCGAGGCGGGGAGGCTCAGGCTCAGTGGCCTGCTGCCGGACAGAACGCCCTGGCAGGTGGATCTGGACAGCAGCCGGTTCGGTGACCGGCCCGGCATCGCCGTGCTCTGGGCCAGGAAAAAGATGAACAGCCTGATGGAGGGACTGGTCTCCGGTGCCGACCCGGACCAGGTGCGCCGGGCCGTGGTCCGCCTGGCCCTGGCCAACCACCTGGTCAGCCGTTACACCAGTCTGGTGGCGGTGGAAGAACAACCGGCCCGGCCGGTGGACAGGACACTCCGGACCCATCGCCAGCAGGTCAACCTGCCGGCGGGATGGCAGTATGGCATGGTCTTTGCCGGCTCCGCTGCCACGGCCACGGCCTGGCCCCTGCTCCTGAGCACGGGATTCCTGCTCCTTGCGGTCGCGGCCCTGGCGGCCTTCCTGCGCCGGAGGCCGGAATGAGGAGACGCCGGCCGGGCAGGGCGGGCCTGTTGCTGCTGGCCGGGGGTCTTATCTTCTGCCTGGCCGGAGCGTGGATCCCGGTCAAGGCCGAACTCGCCCAGATCCTGCTGGCCCTGGCCTGGCAGGAGAGTCTTGACCTCGGCCGTCCGGTCAGGCCCTGGCCCTGGGCTGACATCCGGCCTGTGGCCAGGCTGCGGGTGCCGCGCCTGGGCCGGGACATGATCGTCCTCTCGGGCCAGAGCGGCGCGGCGTTGGCCTTTGGCCCGGGCATGCACGAACAGGGGGCAGGGCCGGGCGGGCAGGGGACCTGCATCCTGGCAGGACACCGGGATACCAGCTTCAGGTTCCTGCGGCGCCTGCGAAGGGGTGACCTGGTCCTGCTCGACGACGGCCGCGGTCGCCGCTGGCGCTACCGGGTGGAATCGACCACTGTCCGCCGGGCAGAGGATCTCTGGTTCAGCCGCGGCCCCGGCGCGGGTCTGGCCCTGGTGACCTGCTATCCCTTTGACGCCCTGCGTCCCGGCACCCGGCACCGTTTCGTGGTCCTGTGCAGGTTGGACCCGGCCACGTTCCGCCACCGGCCGGCGAGGCCGGAACGGGTGAGGTAGCCGGCGTCGCCGAACCGGTACCGTGCGCCTGCTGTCAGCCGCGGCCCCGGACAAACTGCAGGGTAATCCCGGCAATACGCCTGCCATAGGCCTCTGCCGTGGCGATATCACCTGCCGGCGGCGCTGCCGGCGGATCGACCTGGAAACTGGCTGCCATGGGACCGATGAATGAGCCCACCCGGTTTTGCGCCTCCGGCCCCGGGCCCTGGGTCGAGTTCATGGATTCCGGTTCATTGGCTGCCGGAAACATCCCGGTTCCCACGTAGATCATTCCCTGCTGCATGGCAATGACAACCAGGCCCAGCAGGGTGTTGAGCTTGTCACCGGAGAAAGAACTTGAATTGGTGAAGGCACCGGCTATTTTATCTTTCCAGGACTGGGAAAACCATTTGACCACTGCCGCTTCCTGGAATTTTTTCATCTCGGCCGAGATATTGCCCATGTAGGTCGGGCAGCCGAAGATGATGCCATCGGCTTTGTCCAGCTCGTCCAGGCGATCGGTTGCCTCGGTGGTTGTCAGCAGCTCGGCCTCCACGCCTTCAACCGAGGCCGCGCCGCGATGCACGGCCTCTGCCTGGAGCCTGGTGTGACCGAAGCCGCTGTGATAAACGACAACAATCTTTGTCATGATGCACCTCCTGGTTGTGGCTGACTGGATATCGGGTCAACGTTCAGCAGTGCGTCAGCTGTGCGTGATCGTGACCGGCCGTCAGGTAAGCGAGCGCAGCGAGACCCCGATAGCCGTAACCCCTCACAGGGTTGACAACTATGCGGCTTCACAACCGCAGATCTGTAAACGTTCACGGGTAGTGCATATTTGTGCAGGCGCGTTTGGTCGCTATAGCCTCTCTATGCGGACAAGCGTGACCGTGCAGAGATACGCCGCCTGTGAGCGATTACCGATAGCCCGCCATGCGGGCAGTCGCGGGTACGGGCAGGTAAGCGTGGACCCCGGGTGACGTGCTGCTGAACTTTTACGAATGGTCGGCCTGTTACGCAAAAAAGCGCCAGCCCGGTTGATTATCGACAACTCTATCCTGTTCCGTGAAAAATGTCTGCAACTTCTCCCGACATGACAGGCCGGCCTGAACCCCTGGTCATCCGGCCGCCCTCCGAGTGGCGCAGCCTGCTGGTCCGGATCACCCGGGGCTGCAACTGGAACCGGTGCCGGTTCTGCGGTATCTACCCTGCCATGGGGCAGCCTGATTTTTCCTGCCGGTCCCTGGCGGAGATCTGCCGGGACATCGACCTGCTCACCGGGCGTCACTCCAGGTTCGAGACCGCCTTTTTCGGCGACGCCGATCCCCTGGCCGCAGGCATGGAGATCTTTACCGGCGCGGCCAGGTATCTGCGCAGGCGGATGCCGGTGCAGCGGCTCACCTGCTACGGCCGCATCTCCACCCTGTACCGCCTTGGCCCGGCCAATATCCGCCTGCTGGCCGAAGCCGGCCTGAACAGGATCCATGTCGGTCTCGAATCCGGCAGTGACGAGGTGTTGCGCTTTCAGCGCAAGGGGCAGTCCGCGGAGATGGTGGCCCGGGTGGCCGGCTGGCTGAAGGCGGCCGGGATCGAGCTTTCCTGCTACGTCCTGCTCGGCCTTGGCGGCAGAGATCTGTGGCAGCGCCATGTCACGGCCACGGCCCGGCTCATCAACCGGATAGAGCCAGGCTTTGTCCGCATCCGCCGCCTGTGGCTGCACGGCCGGAACGAGGAGGGCGGCTGCCCGCTCTGGCGGGAGGTGCGGACCGGGATCTTTGTCGAGCAGGATCCCGAGGGCACCGTGCGTGAGGTGGAGCTGCTCCTGGAACTGCTCGAACCGCTGGAGACATTTTTTGCCTGCGATCATGCCAACAACTACATCCGGGTCAGCGGCCTGCTGCGCGAGGACCGGCAGGAGATGCTCGCCGAGGTACGGGCCTTCCTGGCCCTGCCACCGGAGCAGCGCCAGGCGCACTATACCATGGTCGGCTCCAGGATCTGAACCGCGGAGGTAACAGTTCACCGCCATCGGCAACCGTGTTGAATTGGCAGTGATCTTTTCCCGGCGGAGCACGGATTATTCGTCTCCCGGGGGCAGCCAGTGCAGGCCCTCCCGGCCGATGCCGATGCGCACCTCCCGGCCCGGTCCGGGCATGGAGGAGAGGCGGCCCGCCTCGCGGCGTGACAGGGTGGCATGGAGGGTGATGGAGCGACCCCGGGCAAGCTCCACCTCCACCTGACTGTCGTTCCTGCGGACATCCCTGATCCGGGCCGTTCCCTGCCACCAGAGGGCGTGATCCGCAGGATCAGGTTCCAGTTCCACTGTCCAGGAGGGAAAGGTGAGCAGGATGTCCTCCATCGGGTATGGCGGCGGCGACGCCAGCAGGCCCGGATCCAGATGTCCCAGGTCCTGGACCGCAATGGCGCCGCCGGCTGCCACCCGGGCCGGGATGAAGTTTTTCAGCCCCATCAGCCCGGCCACGAACCGGGTGGCCGGCTGACGTGAGATGGCCTCCGGTGTGCCCTCCTGGAGCAGGATCCCGTTCCGTACCACCGCCATCCGGTCGGCAAGGAAAAATGCCTCGTCCAGGTCATGGGTGATGTGGAGGATGGTGATACCGAACTGCCTGTGGATTCGCTGCAGTTCGCGGCGTAACCGGTCCCGGGTGATGTGGTCCAGCGCACTCAGGGGCTCATCCAGCAGCAGGAGGTGGGGGCGTAGAACCAGGGCCCGGGCCAGGGCCACCCGTTGACGTTCACCGCCGGAGAGATTGCCGGGCCGCCGGGCAAGCAGGCGGCTGATACCGAGAAAATCCGCCATCGCGCCCACCTTTTTTTTCATCTCCCTGCCACGTTCCCCTCCCATCCTCAGGCCAAAGGCGATGTTGTCAAAAACAGTCAGATGTGGAAACAGGGCATACTCCTGGTAGACCACGCCCAGGTTCCGCTGCTCGGGCACGGTGGTGGTGATCTCCCGGCCGTGGAGGAGGATCCTGCCCCGGTCCGGGGTGTGGAGCCCGGCAATGGTTTCCAGGAGCACGGTCTTGCCGGTGCCGGTGGGGCCGAGCAGAACCCGGTATTCGCCCGGACCTATATGGAGGGCGTCGATTGCGAGCCTGAAGCGGCCGAGCCGCAGACGGATGTCCTCGAGCCGGAGCACGGTTATTCCTCCCGGCCGCTGCGGGCGGCCAGCCAGCGCAGGCCGGCAAAAAAGACCAGGCAGATGAGGATCAGGAGAACGGCCACCGGTCGTGCGTAGCGCAGGCCATAGGACTGAAACCGTTCCCAGATCAGGATGGGTGCCACCATGGGATGGTAGGCCAGAACCACCACGGCCCCGAATTCGGAGATGCCGCGCGCCCACATCATGATCGCGCCCGAGAGGATGGCCCGCCAGCACAGCGGCAGGGTGACCAGGAAAAAGGCCTGCCAGGGCGAGGCGCCCAGGGTGCGGGCCACCTTCTCCAGCCTGGGATCCACGCCGGCAAAGCCGTCCCGGGCCGCGTTGACCAGGAAGGGCATGGAGACATAGGCCATGGCCAGGCTGATACCGGCCTCGGTGCCGACAAAGGAGATGCCCAGCCTCTCAAACAGGCCGCCCAGCATAAATTTTCTGCCATAGATCATGAGCAGGGCCACGCCCATGGCCGTGTGCGGGATCATCACCGGCAGGTCCACCAGGCCCTGGACGATACTCTTGCCGCGAAATTCCCAACGGGCCAGGAGATAGGCCAGGGGAACGCCCAGGAACAGGCCGGCCAGGGTGGCCCGGAGGGCGCACCGCAGTGTCAGGAGAATGGAGCGGGTCACCTCCCGGTCGGCCAGGGTGGAGGCGAGGATGGCCGGATCGGCGCTGACGATCATGTTGGCCAGGGGCAGGATGAGCAGCAGGAGCAGCAGTATGGCCGCAACTGGAAAGAGGATGCGAAAACTTTTCATCGTCTCAACCCCCTGCCTCTCCTGGAACCTGATAGTTCGCCGCCACTGGCAGCAAGCTTGCATTTTGCAAGAAATTGTCACAGTTACGGGTTACCGGCGGACGAGGGCGGCAAGCGAGGGCGCCATCCGCTCCACGCGGCCGCTTGCCCGGGGCGGAAAGATGGGCGGCTGGCCGTTGGCCTGCATGATCTTCCTTCCCTCGGGCCCGATCACGAAGGCGACAAAGGCCTCGGCCACCTCCCGGTTGGGGGCCTTTTTGCAGATCGTGATGCCGTAGACCATGGGCTTGCCGGTCTTGGTGACGGTCTCGCCCGGCTTTTTCCCTGAGATCCTGATGGATGCCTGCCTGTAGTAATCAGCCATGGCCGCGGATTTCAGATTGATCTCGTCGGGGAGGATCACGTAGGGCATGCCGTGCTGCCGGGCAATGGACCGGTAGATGAAGAGATAGTCCAGTTCGCCGCTTTCCAGGAGGGCGATCAGATCGGTCTCCTTGGGGCGGATGTTTGCAGGCGGGCAGTGCTGCCGCAGTTTCCGATAGAGGCCGGGCAGGTGGTAGTACTTCTCGGCAAGCTGCCAGGTGAGCTGGCTGCGGTAGCCGCAGGGATCGGCATCGGGATCGGAGTGCCCGTACCGAACGCCTTTGCGCAGCAGGATCTCCGGCCAGTTGTCGGAGGTTATCTCGTCGGCAAAGGCCGAGTCGGGACGGTACATGATCGCCATCTCGTTGGTGGCAAAGGCGATGTTCCAGTCGGCATGATCAGGGATCAGGAGGTTGTCGATCACGGTATAATCGGCAGAGGCCATGACATCGCAGGGTTTGCCAAGATCGGTGATCTTGCGGGCACAGGTCCGGGAGCCGGCGGCTTCCCGCAGGATCCGTACCCCGGGATTGGCGGCCATGAAGGCCTCGCTGATCTGTTTGAAAGGGATGGCCAGCGAACCGGCATGGAAGATGATCAGGTCGCCCTGCAGGCCACTGGCCCGGGCCGGGCTCAGCAACAGCAGCGGTATCAGCAGGGCAAGGGCGGACCATCTTGTTTCCCGGGATCTCGTTTTTTCGTGTTTCATGGTTTTTCCATTTTTTCTGTTCGGACAGAATCCCGGGGAAAGACCATTCGCGACGACAGGCTGAGGTCATAGCCGGGCAGTTCCGCGGCCAGGGTATGGAAGTCCGGCTCGTGGAGGAGACCGAGAAAGAGCTGCACGCCCTTTTCAAAAAACATCTCCCGCCGGATCAGCAGGTCGAACCGTTCATGGCAGAGCGGCAGGAAGTCGAGCCCCAGCAGGCCGGCCACGGCTCGGATGCAGGGTGCGGCATCGGCGCGGCCGGCCAGCACCTCGAGGCCGACGTCCAGGTGTCGCTGGAATTCGCGGTCGTAGCCGGCAATATCCTCTCCCTTGATGCCGCTGCGGATCAGTTCCCGGTCCAGCAGCAGTCTGGTGCCGGTGCCCACCGGCCGGTTGACGATCCTGACACCGGGCCGCCCCAGGTCGCTGATCGAGGTGACCGCCTTGGGATTGCCCCGGGCGAGCAGGATTCCCTGCTCACGCCTGCAGAAGTTGATCACCGCCGGAAGCTGTCCCAGTTCCTCCCTGGCAAAGGAAAAGTTGTATTCACCGCCCTCTTCCTGCAACAGGTGACTGGCCGCCATGTGGCACTGATTGCGGCCCAGGGCCCGCAGTCCGCCCATGCTGCCGATATCGGCCATCACCATCAGGTGGTCGGGATGGAGACGGTTGAAGAGGGTGATCGTCCTCTCCAGCAGGATGTCGTTGCTGCCGCAGAGGATGATCAGGCCGTGCCCCGGACCGCCCGCTGTCCCGGGACCAGGATGGTTGACGGTCTGCCGGTCCAGCCACCGCTCCACGAGATGCCGGGGAAAGGTCCACTTGCCCGTAACCTTGGTGGCCGGCAGGCCTTTTTCGGCGATCAGGGCATAGACCATCTTCTCGTTGACCTTGAGGTAGCGCGCCACCTCGCGGGTGGTCATCAGCCGTTCCTCCTGCATTGCCAGCCTCCTGCCGTAACCATTCGCCGCTATCGGCAACGACCTTGAAATACCGGGACGTTCACCCCATATCCATGACGTGGTGAGGGTGTCACCACCAGGCAGGGGCACATGGAGCAGGTCGGCCCTGGCCGTACCCGCACCACCGAAATAGTTCATCGCTATCGGCAACTACCTGAAAAGACCGATACTTTTGGTAAAAGTTCAGCGGTGCGTCATTCCGTGAGGGGGTACATCATGCATGCCGTAACCCCTCACGGGATAACCAACCATCGGTTTTCTCGACCACAATCCTGTGGGCGCTTACTGCATGCCTGTGGTCCTGAAGCGCGACAGCCGCGGATGGCAACGGGGCAGACAATACACTTCCTGGTAAGTTCCTGTCAATTCAATTCTGTTGCCACTCTTTAGATTTGGAAAATAACCGATAATAACGAATTATTACAGAGACGGACAGGTAGTGCCGCGTCAGGCGTGTTGACAATGACCATCGGAACGGCCCGGAACGATCAATGGCCCACCGTCGTCCCGATCTGCCGGTTGCCGATTTTCCCGGAAAAAAACAATTTTCCCTTAACAAGGCGGGACAGGGTGCTTAGATTCTGCTGGGAAAGGGAAAATCAGGAAACCAGGAAAAAAGGAGGTAGCAATATGGCATGGAGAAAACTCGAAAAGTCTGAAGCCGAGGCCTATTGTGACACACTGTCCAGAGCGCTGAAAGACAACCAGGCCGAGATCGAGATCATGGCCGTGGGGGTTATGGACAGAAAGGAGACCGCATGGATCAGGATCCATGGTCTCACCTATAATCCGGATGAGGATATTCTCTACATTTACTGCGACAATCTGGATCACCAGATCAAGAAACCTCGCGAGATCAACCTCTACGAAACCGACAGCGGTCTGGAAATGATCGAGATCGTTGCCGCCGACGGCTATAAACATCTGCTGCACTTCAGGAAGCCGGTCAAGGCCTGATTCAGCGCTTTCTCCCGGCCCTGCCATTCCCGCTTTCATGGCGGGAATGGCGCGCTGATCTGTCACAAATGATCTTCTCCCCCCATTACACCCTCTACGCCAAGGCCGTGGTCGGCCTGCTTTCCATTGTCAATCCCATGGGCGCCATTCCGGTCTTTCTGTCGCTGTGCGGGGAGCGCAGTCCTGCCGAACGAAAACATATCGCCCGCCGCGCCGCCCTGGCCGTGTGCCTGATCCTGGCGATCTCGGCCTGGACCGGCGAGGCGCTGCTCCGCTTTTTCGGCATCAGCCTGCCCGCCTTCCGGGCCGGTGGCGGGCTGCTGATCCTGCTGATGGCCATTGCCATGATGCACGCCCGTCTCAGTCCCTCACGGCAGAGCAGGACCGAGGCCGAGGAAGCGGACAGCCGGGAGGATATCGCCGTGGTTCCCCTGGCCATTCCCCTCATGGCCGGTCCCGGCGCCATCAGCATGGTCATCGTCGACACCCACCAGGCCGCAGGGCCGGCCAGCAGACTGGCGCTCACCGCCGTCATCGCTGTGGTGGCCCTTGTTGTCTGGCTGGTTCTCCATCTTGCCGAACCCATCGGCAGCAGGCTCGGTATTACCGGGCTCAATATCGCCACCAGGGTCATGGGGCTTCTCCTTGCCGCCATCGGCATCCAGATGATGGCCGAGGGATTGATCAGATTGTTTCCGGGGCTGGCATAGATCATGGTCACAGAGAGAATTCCAGGGCCGATCCGCCAGGGCAGGGCACAGGCGGGGCCATCGCAGGGCGCGGGCCGGTGGTGGTTCTGTTGCCTGGTGCTGCTGCTGGTCCTTTTCCCGGTTACGGCCCGGCCTGCAGACGCCGATGGTGACTCCCTGCGGGTGGGCCGTAATGCCGTGCGGGCAGAGGCCGCTGCCCTGAAGAAGCTGCAGGCCGATGTGACGCGGCAGAAAAAGGACCTGGAGGCCCGCCTGGCACGGCTGCGCGAGGAAACCGTCTCCGCCACCATGCTGGAGGAGACCCGGCTGGCCATGGAATCGGCCCGGCTCAAGGTCCGTTCGGTGGATCTCGACTTGACCAATGAGCAGCAGAAGATCCAGGCCCTCCAGGCCAGGATCAAAGAGATCAGCACCCGGCTCGCCACCCCTGCCGGTGCCGGCAAGGGAAAAGAACAGGAGGATGCCGCCGGGTTCAAGAAGACACTTGGAGATCTGCGGGCCCTGCTGGCCGTGGAACAGCAACGGCTTGCCCAGCTCGAGGAACGTCAGGAACTGCTGCGGGAAGAGGCCGCCATGGCGGCCTCCTGGTGGCAGAACGTGCAGGCGGTTTATCAGCAGCAGCAGAAAAAACGGCACCGTGAATCCATCGAGGAGCTGCAGCACCGGCTGCAGGTGGAGGAGCAGAGAGTCCAGGAGGAGACAGCCCGGCTGCAGAAGGAGCTCGCCGGCCTCACCGGTGATGATCGGCAGACCGCTGCCCGGCGGGACCTGATCCACTGGCGCATGGAGGCGATTGACGAATCGCTCAATGTCCTGCGCACCCGGCTCAGGATCCAGGAGATCAGCAGCAGACTGGATGCCATGAATCTGGGTGGCGGCACCGCTCTGAGTGCGGAAACCCTCAAGACATATCAGCAGACACTGCAGCAGCTTGCCGCAGAGGTGGGGCAGCTCCGGACCCTGACCGCCAGCAAGCTGGATGTCTTCAGTCAGCAGTGGGCCCTGCTCCAGAAACAGTATGCCCTGAAAGAAATCCAGGCCAGGATTTTCAAGAAGGAGAAGAAGATTCTCCTTGGCATCATCGACAGCCTCAATCGCCAGCTTGACAGTCTCAAGTCCCTTGCCGATCAGATCGATCGGGACCTGAAGAGTGCGCGCGCCGCCTATGCCGCCAACGTCAAACAGAGCCTGACCGCCCGCCAGAGGCTGCCCCGTGATCTGGCCACCTGGAAAAACCTCTTTTTTGAATTTCTCTCCCTGCCCCGTTCCTTTGCCACCATCACCGGTGATATCGCCGGCCAGATGACCTCGGGCTGGGACGGTACCGGCACCGGCAGACGCCTGATCTTTTTCGGTTCACTCCTGCTGCTCGTCCTGCTCAGTCTCGCCCTGGGGCGTCTGCCCGGCCCTCCCGCCGGTCCAAAAGCCCAGGACCTCCGGTTCACGGTCAAGGCCAGGGCCATCTTCATGGCCCTGCTGCGCGGCTGCCGCCCCGTGCTCCTGGTGGGAGGCACCCTGCTGCTCCTGGGACGGCTCGCTGCCATCGAAGCCGCCTCTTTCCGGGTCCTGCTGCTGGTGGTCAGCATCTGGTTCGTCCTCCAGCTCGTCATCAAGCTCAGTTACTGGGTCTTTATTTCACCCATGGTGGCGCCGGAACACCGGCAGCCGCGCCTTCATGCCGCCATTGTCGGCGTTGCCGGGATGAGTGCCCTGTTCACCCTGCTGGTGGGCCTGGGCAACATCGGTCTGCTGTCGACGGAACTGCGGGACGTGATCGACCGGGGTTTCATGTTCCTCCTCCTCGTGGTCGTCTACCTGTTCATGCGGTTGCGGACCCTGCTGGTGGACAGGATCAAGGCCGAGTGGAAATCCGGGTTCTGGGTCAAGCTGGTTGCCCTGGGCAGTCTCTCCATTCCCCTCACCGCCCTCACCGCCGCCCTTGTCGGCCTGGCCGGCTACATCAACCTGGCCTGGTTCGTGGCGGCCCAACTGGCCATTTTCCTCGGCGTGATCATGGTCTGGATGGTGGCCCGGGACCTGGTCCGGGATCTGCTCCGAAACTGGAGACAGCGCCTGGAACGCCGTGGCGGCGCCCGTGAATCCCTGGGCCCGCGGATGGTCGACTCCCTGGAGCATATGGTGCAACTGGTGCTGGTGGTGCTCGTGCTCTGGAGCCTGGCCAGGCTTTATGGCTGGGGCAGCGGCAATGCGGTGAGCGGGTTTCTCAAGAGCTGGCTCGGCTATCCCCTGTTCCATGTGGGCGGACAGACCGTTACTCTCCTCAATGTGGCCGCCACCCTCTTTCTGCTGGTCCTGGTCTTCTATCTCGGTGGCCTGGCCCGGCAGGTCGCCTACTGGTTCTTCTACCGCAATGTCAGTGATCGGGGGCTGCGCAACAGCCTTTCCATCTTCACCCAGTACGCGGTCCTGGTGGTGGGAGTGCTGGTTGCCCTCAACACCATGGGCTTCAACCTGACCAGCCTGACCGTCTTTGCCGGCGCTCTGGGTGTGGGAATCGGCTTTGGTCTGCAGAATATCGCCAACAACCTGATCTCCGGCCTCATCCTGCTTGCCGAGCGGCCGGTCCGCATCGAGGACTGGGTCACCATTGGCGACAAACAGGGCGTGATCACTCGCATCGGTATCCGTTCCCTGACCCTGAAGACCTGGAACAACCAGGAGGTCATCCTGCCCAATGCGCAGCTCATCACCGAGCCGGTGACCAACTGGACCCTGTCCGACAGGATGATCCGCACGGTCTTCCAGGTGGGTATCCATTACCGTGATGATCCGCACCGGGCCCGCGATGTCATTCTCGATGCCGTTTCCATGGTGCCCGCGGTATCGCTGGATCCGGCGCCGCGGGTGTTTCTGACCGAGTTCGGCAACTCCTCGGTCAACTTCCGGGTCGAGTTTTTTTCCGAGTCTGATGGCCAGTCCGGCCAGCTGGAGGTGAAATCCACCGTGATGTTCGCCATCTGGGATGCGCTCAAGGATGCCGATATCGGTATTCCCTTCCCGCAGCAGGATATCTATATCAAGGAACTGCCCTCCGGTGTGGTGGCGGAGCTGCAATCGCCTTCTCCTGAAGAGACCTTCACCGGAGACGGGGGAAAACCCGGGCAACCGGCTGCCGGTCCGGCACGATAGTTCTTGACAGGCATGCGGGGTGGTGGATTATTAGGTAGAAGTTCAGCAGCACGCCATCCGGGGTCTTCGCTTGCCTGCACGCGCTCGCGGCTGACCGCATAGGTAGTCTATCGGAGTCTCCCTGCGGTCGCTTACCCGCGGTCAGGCACGCCTGCACAAATCTGCGGCCCCTGAGAGCGCTTGCACCATTGTGGTCGGACAAACCGATGTGTAGCCATCCCGTGAGGGGGTACCACCGGTTAGGGTGAACCGGGATGGCGGCCGGACCCTCTGCCGCCGATCTCCCGTTCCCTCTGTTCCGTCGATCGGTGCGCCGGTTGAGATAATTTTTCTGTGTTCCATCTGTTTTTGCGGATTACGCGTTGTATGAGCCTCTGGGCGCCAGGTGTTCTGATGCCCGCAAACAGCAACAAGGGAGATGGTATGATGAAGAAACGGTACCTGTTGGCAATGGCGGTAATTCTGGCTTCCGGCTGCCCCGGCCTGCACAGTGCCCATGCCGGGGCAAAGATCACGATCAGCGATGATTCCAACTTCGATCTTGGTTTCAGGCTGCAGACGCTCTACCTCAACAATGACAGTTCCCGCACCAGCAATACCAACGAATTCAAGCTGCGCCGGGCCCGTATCCGCCTCAAGGGCAACGTGACCAAGTGGGTCACCGGATTCCTGCAGACCGATTTCGCCGACGATGACATCAACACCGGCGGTGATGTGCGGCTGATCGACGGCTGGATCATGATCAAGCCGCACGAGCTGTTCAACGTGATCGGCGGGCTGCAGATGGCGCCCGTGACCCGGGAGGGGATGACCTCCTCGGGCGGGGCCATGACCATGGACCGGCCCGGTATCAACAATTATATGCTCACCTGGGGCTCCCGCGGTCGGGTCGCCTTCAATACCGCCAGTCTTGCCGGCACCAGGGACGGGCTTGGCGGCGACGTCATGGTCCGTGACCTGGGTTTTTCCCTGTTCGGCAGCACTTCCTTCACCGACAGCGCCCATTTCAAGTATTACCTGGGCGTCTTCGAGGGGCAGGATCCCGCCACCAGGTCATCGGATTCGCAGCGCTATACCGGTCGGGTCCAGTTCAACTTCCTCGATGCCGAAAGCGGCCTGTTCAATCTCTCCACCTATCTCGGCAAGAAGAAGACCATTGCCCTGGGGGCAGGCTACGATACACAGAACGATGTCGCCATCGACAGCCTTACCGGGGAGAAGATCAACTATACTTTCTATACCTTTGATGCCTTTGCCGAGTATCCCTTGGGACCCGGTGCGGTGACCGCGGAGATGGCCTATAATGACCTGGACCTCGACGACGCCCGCGGTGTGCTCGCGGACGAGAAGACCGGCACCCCGTTTGCCGGGGCAGTGGCGGCACCGCAGTCCCAGGGCAGCGGTTTCTATGCCCAGGTCGGCTATTACATCGACAAGTGGCAGCCCTGGCTGATGTATGAGCAGTGGGACAGCGACGCAGCCGACGATGCCGGCGACTGGCATGCATACCGTGTCGGCCTGTCCTATTTCATCAAGGGCCACAATGCCAACGTCAAGATCGGCTATGAAAAACTGACCAACGACACACCCGGCGAAGAGGATAGCGATACCTTTGTTGTCGGCTTCTATGTCACCTACTGACGAGCCTGGCACATCCCCCCGGGAATCCCGGCCGGATTCCATCCGTTGGCAGCCGCCGGCATTCCCGGGCCTTCTCCGCCCAGGCCGTCAAACCCGCCGCAGGCGGCACGGAGACTACTGACTTCTGGCCTTCTGATTTTCTGATCTTCTGCCAAGGAACCAAGAACATGTTGAAACGGAAACCGTATCGTCCCGCAGTTTTGTATGCCGCTGTCCTGTTCGCTGCCTTTCTGGCCGGAATCCCGGCCGCTCTCTGCGCAGCCGGCGATGATCCGGAAGCCGGATTTGCCGAGCTGTATGCCCGTATCCTGCACGCCGTGGATTCCGGCAGGCTGGAGAAGTCCATGGCCAGGAAGGCACGCGCCATCAATACCAGTCTGCAGAAGGAGGTCCTGGCCATTGATGAGAGGATCAGCGCACTGAAAACCGCCTCGGCAAAGGCGGAGGGCGCCCGGCAGGAGGAGCTGCTGGACGAGCTCGTTGAACTGGGAAGCAGGCGGGAGAGGGCGTTTTCTGTCCACCGGCGGCAGCTGGAACAGCTCGTCGGCGGCAGGGAGGGTGATGCCACGCTTTCGGCGCGACCCGCCGACACCGCGGTCACCGGGAAAGAACCGGATGACGACACCCCGGCGTCCACAAAGCGTACCATACTGTTTGAAAATGTCCCTGAAGATATTGCAACCGGTCAGTTTGACTGAGCGGTCCGGTTGACGTGGCACGACAGGGCGTGGAGACAGAACCGAAAGATCTTGCCGACACCTGTCCGGACAGGACGAGGCTGGCATTGGACCGGACCGTCCTGGCCAATGAGCGGACATTTGCCGCCTGGATCCGCAGCGGGCTCGCCTGCCTGATCTCCGGCCTGGGGGTGGCCAGGTTCATGCTTGATACCTGGCCACCGTGGAGTATCCGCATCATCGCCGCCATCCTGATCCTCTTTTCTGCCGCCTCCTTTCTCCTCGCCGGCTGGCGGTATCACCATCTTCATCTCCGCCTGGTTCACGTGGATGTCGATATGGTCCCCCTGGGCCTGGTCCGGCTGCTCAGCGCGGTGCTTGCCCTCTGTTCGCTCCTTGCCCTGCTGGTGGTCTGGAAAATCATCGAATGAACCAGTATGGCTGGCCCCTGCCACCTGGCCTCAGTCCATACGCAGATATCCCTCCGGCAGCAGGCTGGAGGCCAGCATGACCATATTGATTTCCCGGTGGTCCTGCCAGGTCGCGGCCGCCTGGGCGTCCGGCCGAAGCCAGAATTTTTCTATTTCTCCGGCCAGCGGCTGATAGGGGAGTATTCCGTTCAGCGCTTCGTCCAGGGATGGCAGTGGCCCTTTCAGTGAGGTCTTCAGCAGGCCCTGAAGGCCGACGACTGCGTGCAGGCCGATCCCCAGGCCCAGTTCCCGGAAGGCAAGACGATGATGTGGCGGCAGGCCCAGGGTCCCGCTGCGGATGAAAAGCGGCAGGCCGACCCGGGCTGCCTGCAGAAGGCGTCCCGGCAAGTCGGGATGCGGAAACAGGCCCTGTGCCGCCATCCATGCCGCCCGCCATGCCCCGGTCAGCAGACCGCCCAGGCCCAGGGGATCGTCCGTTTCCCAGGCCAGGCCGTTGCAGACCTCTTCCATTACCGCGATCTCCGGCCGCAGATCGGGCAGGCCGGGCGCCGGACAGGCAGCCGCAGTCATCTGCAACTCATGCAGGGTGATCAGGCCGTCCAGGGGATCGTGCTGGCCCATGGCCGCGACCAGGGGACGGCTCAGGTCCACGCTCATCTTCCAGTACATCCGTTTCCTTCCGTCCACCGGCGAGACGTGGACGAACCTGGCGCAGGCTGTGACCGCCAGCTCCATGGCCATGCGGTTCCAGTCCGGATCGCCGCTGGCCCGGGTAAGAGCGGCCAGGGCATGCATCCACTGGGTCAGGTAATGGAAGTACTGGCCGTCACGATCCCATTCCAGTTCCTCGTCCACTGGTTCGGCAGGGCCCCGTTCCGGCAGTTTCTTGCCGATGCGCAGGCCGCCGGCCGTGGGGTGGCGGCCTCCTTCTTCCTCGGTAAGGCCGCTGATCCAGCCGGATCGCGGATCGTCGGTACGATGGCGGCCCAGGATGGCATGGACCTGGTTGGCCAGTGCTGTCGCGAGCTCCATGAACCGGTGGTCGCCGGTGCGGCGATGCAGCTCCAGGAAGTTGCAGAGCGCAAAGGCATCGGTCCACAGGTAGCGTTGCGGATCAGGACGTACAGGCGCAAGCCCTGTCTGCCGGGCAAATTTCAGCATCAGGTCCCTGACCGTTGTGATGTGGTCGCTGGTCTCCATGGCAGTGTACCCCGGTCGGGCCGTAAGCGGTCACAGGCACCACATCTTCGCACGGTCGCTCCTGCCCGCATAGTAGGCTATAGCGGCCAGGAGCGACCATGCGAACCTGCGGCACCTGAGACCGCTTACAAAAACGAGGTTGATAAACCGTGACCTCGCATACCCTGTGATCAGTTACGTCGGGCCGGCAACGGCTGCCGAAGGCGTCTGGGACGATCTTTTCGGAAGCAGGAGAAAAAACTCCGCCTCCGGTAATCCGGCAGCGGAGATCTGGAAAGCGTGATCCGGGGTGTCGGAACGTCCCGGAAAGTAGGCCCTATTTGAAGGGATTGAAGGTGAGAACGGGACAGGGCGCCTTCTTGACCACCTTTTCCGCCGTGCTGCCCATCAGGATCTTTTCCAGTCCCTTGACGCCGTGGGTGCCGATGATGATCATGTCGGCCTTTTCCTTTTCCGCGAAATTGACGATCTCCTCGGCAGCGTCACCCACGGTCACCTTGCCCGAGACACCGGCCTTGAGGTGCTTGTAATCCTCCACCAGTCCGGCCATCCGCTGTTCGGATTTCTCCTTCAGCTCTTTGCTCATCTCGGCAAATGACGGATGGACCAGCAGCATGTCGTATCCCTGGAAATCGTTGACAACGTGGAAAAATATGACGTGGGCGCCCAGTTTGTCCGCCACCGAGGTTGCATAGTCGACAATCTTGCCCATGGTGCTCGAAAAGTCGACCGGGACGACAACCTTCTTGATCTCTACCATTCTTCCTGTCCTCCTGTTGTTGGGGTATGTGGCAGGGAGGCATGTGCCTTCCCTCTGATTCTGGTAAGACTATTTACATTGCCGCATGTCTTGTCAATGTCATTTACCGGTCGTTCCGGTGTGTCCGTAAGCGCGTAAGCGCTTACGGGGACCGTACGGAGTCTTCGCTTACCTCTTTGCACGGTCGCGCCTGCCCGCATGGATAGGCTATCGGAGTCTCCCTGCGGTCGCTTGCCTGCGGTCAGGCACGCCTGCACAGGTAAGCGTAGACTCCGAATCTGCGGCCCCTGAGAGCGCTTACCGCATTGTGGTCGAAAAAACCGATCGTTGGTTATTCCGTGAGGGGTTACGTGTGGCCTGTCGGCAACATTTTTGCAATACAGGGAATTTTATTGTGAATCGCTGTTCAGTCGCCGCCAGAGGGGCAGGCCGGCCATGAGAGAGAAGACCGGCGCGCCGGCGATCAGATACCAGTAGAAGGTGACAAAGCGCCAGATCAGGACCGCGGCCGCGGCCGTGGCCGGATCGAGATAGGTGGCCAGGAGCAGGGAACCGCTGAACTCGGCGCCGCCGCTGCCGCCGGGCAGCAGGGTGAGATGGCCTGCGGTGAGGGAGAACATCTGCACCAGCAGGCCATAACTCCAGGAGATGGAGGAGCCCAGGCCCCGGATGGCCAGGTAGAGGACCGAGTAGCGCAGCAGCCAGTGGCCGGTGCAGAGCAGGTAGATGGTCAGCAGGCGCCAGCGCCGGAAACAGCGTACCATCTGCAGATTGCGCCGGAATTCGAGAATGGCGCGGGCCATGCGTCGCCGGGTCACCGGGCTGAGGCGGAAGAAGCGCAGGATACGGCCGGTGACCAGCAGCACCAGCCGGTAGCGATGCACCAGGAGGATACTGGTGGCCAGGCCGGCGACCAGGATACATCCCAGGGTGAGGAGCTCCCAGTGATACGGCAGGTCGGCCGGGATCAGCAGCCAGTAGAGGGAGATGGAGAGCAGGGCGGCGAGAAAGAAGAGCATGTCCATGAACTGGTCAACGGCATACAGGGCCAGGCTGCGGGTGGCGGGAAGACCATCCTGCCGGAGCAGCCAGGTATAGGTCACCGGACCGCCTGTTCCCCCCGGGGTGGCGCAGATGGCGAATTCGGTGGAGACCAGGATGCCCAGGGCCCGCAGGTGACTGATCCGCGTGCCGGTGCCGCCGGCCAGGAGACGGAGACGACAGGCGTTGAGGTTCCAGCCCAGCAGGATCATGGCCAGGAGCAGGAGGAGCCAGGGGGGGGCCAGCCGGGTCAGGACCGGCAGCAGCTCGGGACCGCCCAGGAGCAGGGGGATGCCGAAGCTCAGGCCCAGCGAGAGCAGGGCAAGCAGCCAGTAGCGTTTCATCGGCCTGTCTCCAGCCACTGGTTTTTCGTGACCGGCTGCCGTTCCTCCAGCAGCTCACCGATGGTCCGCAGCCAGTAGGTGCGGGCCATGCGGTGGCGCATGTCCACTGGATGGAGGCCCAGTCGGATCAGTGACGCCCGGTGCCGGTGCCGGTCGAGCCGGCAGGTGTTCCATGCCAGGGAGATGAGGCGCCGCCACCATGTGGTGGAGCTCCAGACCAGGGTGGGGGCCGGCAGGTGCCGGAATGCGGGCAGCAGCAGCAGGCCGGCCGGATTACTGGTGTAGCGTATGGGTTGGCGGGCCAGGGCCCGGCGGGCAGGCGCGCCAAGGAGCCAGGCCGGGGGGACGAAACCGTGTACCGGCCAACCCAGGCGCGAGAAGAGTTCCTGTCCTTTGGCCAGGCGGCGCATGGCCTCAACTTCGGGGAGCCGGTAGAATTCTCCCTCGTGGGTATAGATGCGGCGCATGAACAGTTCGTCGGGTCTCCGGGAAACAGGGCCGGGATCGTCATGAAACCAGCCGTGGAGAACGATCTCGTCGCCCCGGGCCAGCCGGGCCGACATGCAGCGGACAAAATCCGGATCCAGGTCGATCCTGTCCTGGCGGTGGAAGTCCGGCACCACCAGCAGGGTGAGGGGAAGGCCGAGGCGGTCGGTCGCCTCCACCAGGGGACGGTACAGGTGCCAGCGGCAGGGGGCAACGTCGTGGAGTACGACGCAGAATCGCGGTCGGACAACAACGGCTTCACTCACGGCCGGCCTCCATGGAGTGTCCATGGCCGGTCAGGTCCCGGTAATGGCCCAGCAGCCGGTTCAGGACCCGGTCCCAGGTGTAGTTGTCGGTTACATGCTTCCGGGCCCGCTGCCCCATGGCCGTGTAGTTGCCGGCAAAGAGACGCCGTACGGTTTCGGCCAGGGAATCTGCCGAGTTAGGTTCGGCCAGAAGGCCGGTTCCCGGCACCACCAGTTCGGCCACGGCACCGGCCCTGACCCCGACCACCGGGATACCGCTGGCCATGGCTTCCAGGACCACCAGGCCGAAAGTCTCCGAGTCGCCGCCGTGGAGCAGGGCGTCGCTGCTGGCAAGAATCCTGGAGAGGCGCCGGGAGTCGACAAACCCGTTGGAGCGGCTGACGTTGTCCGGCAGCCGGCGCGGCATGCCGGAGCCCACCAGGTGGAGATGAAAGCCGGACCCCAGTTCGGTCATGGTCCGGAGCAGCAGGGGGATACGTTTTTCGCGGGAGCCGCGGCCGGCAAAGACCAGCAGCCGGACCGTGTGGTCAAGGCCGAGGCGGCGTCGCAGGGCCTGATCGCGCCGGTCAGGGTGGAACAGGGCGGCGTCCACGCCCAGGGGCTGGACGTGGACCCTGTCCCCGGGCACGCCGAGTCCCCGCAGTTTTTCGGCCATGACCCGGGAGGGCGCCAGCACGCGGTCGAAGCGGGAGTAGAGACGCAGGATATAGCGGTCGAGCCAGCGGTTGCTCCAGTGGCCGGCACGGGTGGAGACAAGCCGCTGCAGGTCGGAATGGTAGAAGCCCACCACCGGAACCCCGAGCCTGTGTCCGGCCTCCAGCGCGGCCCAGGGCAGGACATAGGGATCCCCGGCCTCGATGATGTCAGGCCGCAGGGAGAGCAGGCGCCTGACCCATGGCCGGCGGCGGAGAGGGAATCGGTAGCCCCTGCCAAAGGGAAGACGCGGTGCCGGCAGGGTATAGACGTCGAACTTCACCCCTTCATCGGCTCCCGGGACAAGAAGGCTGGAACGGATCCCTTCCCGGCCGGCCAGCCAGTGGCGCTTGGCCTCCAGGTAGGTGCGGACCCCGCCGCACGACGGGGTCCAGAATATTGTGATATCGGTCAGGTGCATGTGGTTTTCGCTCAGATCTCGGGTCCGGCACAGGGCCTGCCGGTTGCCGGTATCCTGTCGGGCAGGTGCGTGGAGTGTACAGCAAGCCATAAATGGGCGCTGTTTGCAAGCCGTAATAGTTCACCGCCGTCGGCAATGGTCTGAAAATAGAACTTTTACAGCAAGCCGTGATTCCCGGCCCGAAAAAAAAACATGGTGCCTGGCCGGGGAACAGGGCTATTATAGCCGCTACTGCCGGTGCGGGATGCCGGAGCGTCACCAGTGCCTGGAAGATCGTAACAGTTCACCGCTATCGTCAACTACTCTGGAATACCACGGGACCTTTACAGGTCACCGGTCACTGCAGCCGGCAGTGTGTGGAGCGCCCATGAAGATGCCGTCCATCAGCAGCAAGCAGTTCGCGGTTTCGGTTCGTAACTGGATCCGGTATCGGCGGGTCCTTCTCCTGGCCCTGCCGGTGGGGATCATTGCCGGCCTGGGCTCTGTGTTTTTCTATACCGCCCTGGATGCCGCATCATCCCTGTTCCTGGATCACATGGCCGGCTACAGGCCTCCGGGTCCCGGCGGCGCGGACTCCCTGTTTGCCCCGTCCACCACCGCCTTTGTTCCCTGGATGCTGCTGCTGGTGCCCACCCTGGGCGGTATCATCTCGGGCTGGCTCGTCTTCACCTTTGCCCCGGAGGCCGAAGGGCACGGTACCGATGCTGCCCTGGAGGCCTATCACTTCAAGCACGCCCGTATCCGTGGCCGGGTTCCCCTGATCAAGATCATTTCCTCGGCCGTGACCATCGGTTCGGGCGGTTCGGGGGGCCGGGAAGGACCCATCGCCCAGATCGGCGCCGCCTTCGGCTCGCTTTTCGCCCATCGCCTCGGCCTGAATGTACAGGAGCGCCGCATCCTGATGATGTCGGGCATGAGCGCCGGTATCGGCTCCATCTTCCATGCGCCCCTGGCCGGGGCCATCTTTGCCGCCGAGATCCTCTATCGCGACATCGACATGGAGTATGAACTTCTGGTGCCCTCGGCCATCACCTCGGTGATAGCCTACTGTGTTTTTTCGCTCTTCTTCGGCTTCCAGACCCTGTTCGTCACCCCGTCCTTTGTCTTTTCCAGTGCCCTGGAACTGCTGCCCTATACCCTGCTCGCCATCGTGGTTGCCCTCAGCGCCGGCCTCTATGCCCGGATCTTCTACGCCATCCGTGATCTTTTCCTGAAGCTGCCGGTCAGGCCCCATGTCAAGCCGGCCATCGGCGGTCTTCTCACCGGAAGTATAGGTTTTTTTCTGCCCGGCGCCATCTATACCGGCTATGGCGTCCTGCAGCAGGCCCTCAACGGCCAGGTCTCCATGCAGCTTCTGCTGGTCATTGCCGCGGCCAAGGTCTTCACCACCGCCTTCAGTATCGGTTCGGGTGGCTCCGGCGGCGTCTTCGGGCCCTCGGTGGTCATCGGTGGCGCCCTGGGCGGCAGTGTCGGCCTCGCCCTGCAGCAGCTCTGGCCCGGCCTGGTGCCCGATGCCCCGGCCTACGTGGTGGTCGGGATGGCCGGCTTCTTCGCTTCGGCTGCCTCCACGCCCTTTTCCACCGTCATCATGGTCAGCGAGATGACCGGCAGTTACGATCTGCTCCTGCCCGCGGTCTGGGTCTCAACCATCGCCTTTCTGCTTCGCGGTCGCAAGGGACTCTACGAGAAACAGATCCCGACCCGGTTCGACACCCCCATCCACCTGGGAGATTTTTTTTATGGCGTTCTCTCCCGGTTGACAGTACATGAAACCCTTCAGCACAGTGACACACCGCCTCCGGAACCCGTACCCCACGGGATTTCCATGGCCGGGCTGCTGCGGCACATGGCCCGTTTCCCGCATGCCCATTTTCCGGTGGTTGACGATGAAGAACGCTATATCGGTGTGATCCATGCGCCGGTGGTGCGTAAACTGGTTGCCACCAGGGGGATTCTCGAGGACCTGAAGGCCCGGGATTTTGTCGAACCGAGGAAGACGGTCTATCCCTGGGAACGGTTGAACCGGGTCCTGGAACTGATGGCGGAGGACAATGTGGACGAGGTGGTGGTCCTTTCCCGTGAGAACGGCAGGGAACGGGTCATCGGTATCCTGACCCGGGCCGATATCCTCAGGGCCTATGAAAAGCGCATCTTCGGGGAGAATGAGTCGGCGCCGGTGGAAGGAACTTCCTGACGCAAGCGGTCACAGGGACCGCATCTTTGCTTGGTCGCTCCTGTCCGCTTAGTAGGCTAGGGCGGCCAGTCACGATCACGCACAGCTGACGCACTGCTGAACTGTTAGGATCGATGAATCAGGGGGCTGAACCAGATTATTCGGCCGCATTCACAACCAACAAGGAACATCAGGGACATGGAACGAGGACACTGCCGCAGGCAGCAATCTGTTCCGTCTTTCGTCCTCTGTCTTCTGGTAAAGGAGGATGGCGTCGCAAAAAGTCCGATCTACTGCGTTGTAGCGGGTACGGCCAATGCTCGACGTACTCCATGTACGCCTCCGCTTGGCCGACACCGCTACGCCTTGTATATCGAACTTTTATGCTTAGCCATCTTTAGAGTGTGATGGACTTTTTACGAGTCCATCAAGGAGGAAAAGGTGAAGGACAGCGACACCTCAGCCTGCCGGGACGGCAAATGCACACCCCCGCATCCGGAGAGGCGGCGGGAGCCCCTGCCCTGGCAGACACCCAAGGAGACCGAGGACGATCCCCGGGCCCGGGCCCGGGTGGAGAGAATCATGCAAAGCCCGGGCTACCGGCAGGCGGACGAAGATGTCGATTTTCTCGGTCGTGACGAGACCCGCGGCATCCGGTTGCAGCTCGATTATCTCAAGCCCGAGCTCCTGCTGCAGCAGCACGGGGTCAGGCATACCATTGTCGCCTTTGGCAGCACCAGGCTCCGTGAGCCCAGGTCGATCTCGCGCCGTCTGGAGAAGACCAGGGCGGCCCTGGCCGCGAGTCCGCAGGACAGGGAGCTGCAGCGCCGCCTGGCGGTGGAGGAACGCCTGCTGGCCAAGAGCCGCTATTATGACGTGGCCAGGGAGTTCGGGGCCCTGGTCGGCAGGGCGGGCAGGGGACCGGAGGACAATCGCGTCATGCTGGTCACCGGCGGCGGCCCAGGTATCATGGAGGCGGCCAACCGCGGCGCCTTCGATGTCCATGCCAAGTCGGTGGGCCTCAACATCACCCTGCCGCATGAACAGTATCCCAATCCCTACATCACGCCGGAGCTCTGTTTCCGGTTCCATTATTTCGCCATCCGCAAGCTCCATTTTCTCCTTCGGGCCCGCGCCCTGGTCGCCTTTCCCGGAGGATACGGCACCCTGGACGAACTGTTCGAGACCCTGACCCTGATCCAGACCCGCAAGATGCGTCCCCTGCCGGTGGTCCTGGTGGGCGAGTCGTTCTGGCGCCGGGCCGTGGATGTGGAGTTTCTTGCCGCCGAAGGCGTCATCGATGCCGAGGACCGGGAACTGTTCTGGTATGCCGAGACAGCAGACGAGATCTGGCAGGGACTCAATGACTGGTACGAACAGATCGGCGAGCCCTTCCTGCCGGGCATCGAATGAGGACCGTCCGGCCGGCACCCCTTCTCTCCATCTTCTTGAGAGGATCGTGAGCTGCTGATGGAAACCATACCCCTTCTCTCCCGTTACCTGCCCGCTGTCGGCTGGCTGCGCACCTACCGGCGCAAGTGGCTTCGTGCCGATATCCTGGGTGGCATCACGGTCTGGGCGGTCCTCATCCCCGAGGCCATGGCCTATGCCGGCATTGCCGGCGTGCCGCCGCTGATGGGGCTCTACACCGTGCCGCTGCCGCTGTTCTTCTATGCCCTGCTGGGCAGCTCCAGACTGCTGGTGGTGGGACCCGACTCGGCCACCGCCCTGCTCTCTGCCGGCATTGTCGGCTCCATGGCCCTGCAGGGTGGAGACCGTTTTCTGGTCCTGACCTCGGCCCTGGCCATCACCGTGGGCGTTCTTTTCCTCCTCTTCGGTATCTTCCGTCTGGGCTGGCTGGCCAACCTGGTCTCCCGGCCGGTGATGAGCGGTTTCCTCCAGGGGATCGTCCTGGTGACCATCCTCGGCCAGCTCCCCGGTCTGATCGGCATCGACCCGGGGACGGGGCTCTTCTTTCACCGCCTGGCCGCCTGTGTCCGGGCCCTGCCAGGCGCGCATCCTCTGACCCTGGCCCTGGGAGGCGGCAGCCTTGTCCTGCTCCTGGTCCTGCACCGGAAACTGCCCCGACTGCCCTCGGCCATGATCACCGTCATCGTCATGACCCTGGTCTCCACCATCTTTGATCTCGGCAGCAGGGGAGTGGCTGTCACCGGTGCCCTGGCCACCTCGCTGCCGCCGCTCTCCTTTCCCGCCATCAGCCCTGCCGAGTATCTCGACCTGGTGCCCGGGGCCCTGACCATTGCCCTGCTGGGCTATATCGAGTCCCTGGGTGCGGCCGAGGTCTCGTCCCTGAAGAGCGGCCGGGATGTGGACCCGGACCAGGAGCTGATCGCCCTGGGAGTCTGTAATCTCGGCGCCGGCATGTCGTCGGGTTTCGTTGCCGTAGGCAGTCTGTCCAAGACCTCGGTGGCCGCGGTCTGCGGTGTCAGGAGCCAGGTGGCCTTCCTGATCAGCGGCCTGCTCTCCCTGCTGACCCTGCTCTTCCTCCTGCCCCTTCTCGCCAACCTGCCCCACGCCACCCTTGCCGCCATCGTCATCGAGGCCATGTTGGGCCTGGACCAGAGCGCGGCCATCAGGCAGCAGTTCCGGTTCAGTTGGCTGGAAGGCACACTGGCCCTGGTCTCCCTGTTCGGCGTGCTCTATTTCGGCGTGGTCGAGGGGGTGGTGGCCGGAGTCATCCTCTCCATCGTCATTCTCCTGGAACGGGCCAGCCATCCGGGCACGGCCGTGCTCGGCAGGATTCCGGGACATGCCGTCTACCGGGACGTCCGGCGCCATCCCGAGGCTATCACCGTTCCCGGCCTGCTGATCTTCCGGTTCGACTCCGAACTGGTCTTTCCCAGTGCCCGGTTCTTTCTCCACCAGGCCATGCGGGAGCTGAAGCAGGCCCGTGGTCCGGTCCAGGTCTTCCTCATCAACGCGGAGACCATCAACGATCTGGACCTGACCGGCGCCCGGGCCCTGTTGCGGCTGGAGGAGAAACTGCACCGCAAGGGGGTCAGGCTGTGGGTGGCGCAGATGCAGGACCCGGTCATTGACAAGCTGCGCCGGCTGGAGGGCGGGGAGAAACTGGCGGACGGTCACCTCTATGAATCGGTGGGTGACGGTGTGCGCGCCTTTCACCAGTTCATGAGGCGCAAACCGGCCCGCGACAGGGAACAGAGAGTGCAGGCCGATTCCGCTGATCCGGCACCCACGGCCGGGGGACGGCATTGGTAATCGTTCACCGCTATCGGCAACTACCTGAAAATAACGACACCTTTGGTAAAAGTTCAGCAGTGCGTCAGCTGTGCGTGATCGTGGCTGGCCGTCTACAGTACGCTATGCGGCCAGCCGCGAGCGCGTGCAGATGGCGTGCTGCTGAACATTTACCGGCATTGACGGGGCGGCCGGTGGAAATGCCTGCCCGCCAAGCCCTGTATGCGGGCAGGCAGGCTCTTGCTCAGATGCGGTGCTATAGTAGGTCCAAACTACAGTGAGAGTTTACCGGCGACCGGGGTCCTCTCACCGGGCCCCCTTGTCCCGGAGGAATCCGCTGTACCGTTTGTCGGTCTGCATGATGTGGTCCACCAGCCAGCCTTTGAGAAACTCCAGCAACGTCATGTCAAGCCCGGCGCCTGATTTGAATTTTTTCTGGTATTCAAGGACCTGCCTGACCAGCCCTTCATGGATTGCCTTGTGCTGCTGTTCCTCGGCATACCCATACCGCTCAAACAGTTCTTCCTCGGTTCTGAAATGACTGGCCGTGTATTCAACCAGTTCGTCCAGTATTTCGCCGAGAACCTGTCTGCTCCTGTTGTTGAGCACCGCTCCGTACAGGCGGTTGATCAGGTCGATCAGTCTTTTATGCTGGTTGTCTATGGTTTCTATCCCCACGGACAGGGCGCTGGACCAGGTAAAGAGCTGGTCGGCATCGGCACTGTTCACTCCGCTTTCCTCCATGGCGGCCGCAAGAATATGATCGGCGATCCTGAATTTGCCGGTTTCACGTTCCATCTCATCGACAATGGCAGTGAGAAGCTGGGCGCTCATCTCGACCTTGATGCTGCATTTTCTCGAATTTTCTGCAAGTTCGCTTACCTCTGCAATGTCTCTTGCGATTTCTCCCGCCACGGTGGAACTCTGGGCGACATTCTCGTTGACCTTGCCGATACCCCCGGCCGCCTCGACAACATTGGCCGAGATGTCGCTGGTCACACTGGTCTGTTCCTCGACCGCAACAGCGATGGAAGAGACGATCTCGTTGACATCGTTGATGACGCGCGAGATCTGTTCGATTTCATCGACCGTGTCGTCGGTGGAGGCCTGGATAGAGCTGATCAGATTCTTTATCTCTCCTGTAGCCTCGGCCGTCTGTTTGGCCAGTTCCTTGATCTCGTTGGCGACCACGGCAAAGCCCTTGCCGGCCTCGCCGGCCCGGGCAGCTTCGATGGTGGCATTGAGAGCGAGCAGGTTGGTCTGCTCGGAGATCTCGGTGATCACCTCGGTGACCTTGGATATCTCGCGCGCGGCCTCGCCCAGGGTGTTGACCTTCTCGGAAGAACTCTCCGCATACTGGACAGCTTCCCTGGTTATGCGGCTTGCCTTGTCCGTACTGGTGGCGATTTCCTGTACCGCAGAGGTCATTTCTTCAACCGCGGTGGCCACGATATTGACATTGTTTGCTGCCTGTTCACTGGCGGACGATACCGCATCCATATTGACGCTCATCTCTTCGGTGGCCCCGGCAACAGCGTTTGATCGTTCCGCTGACTCGCGGGCGTCGCCGGCCATCTCCTCGGCCGCCTTCTCCAGGTCCCGGGAAGTTTTTCCCAGTCGCCTGCCCTCTGCCGTGATTTTGCCGATAAGCTTCTGGAGATTGATGACCATGTCGTTGAGTGAGGCCAGCAGGCTTGTCCGGTCATCGGAGGAAGTGTCGATGCGAAAATCCAGGTCACCTTTGGCGATCCGCCGGGCCATTGCCACCATCTCGACAGGTTCTCCCCCCAGAAGACGCAGGACGGACCGGGCATTGAGAAGAAGGATGGCGATAACAATGGTCAATGCCACCAGGCTGCCGGTGATGAACGACCAGCGCAGGCGGGAGACCATCTCGGAATTATGAATTCGTATTTCGTCCCGAATACCCATGGCTGTTGTCTGGATATCCTGCCGCAGCTTGTCGACGATCTGACTGAGGGCGGAGATGATTCCGGTGGCTTCCCGGCCGATAATGGTCTCTATCTGTTCTTCGTTGTTTTCTATCAGGTTGTCGAATTTTTCCTGCATGGCCAATGCCTTGGCACGGGCATCGGTCATGTTCAGTGCCATGGTGACAGAGCCTATGACCTCTCCTTCTGATTGCACTGGCTCGCTGAGAACGAGAACGTTGGGATCTTTTTCGCCCCGCTGTATGATGTCGGCGATATCGGGACGGCCTGTGGGCGGGAGCAGTGAACGGAGCTTCTCGTTTTTCCGGTTCAGAAATCTGGTCAGAGGTTTGCCGGCACTGTCCCGGAAAAAGACAAAAACCACGTTTGGATTTCGGTGCGTCACCCGCACGAATTGATTGAGTGCGGCATAGTCACGGGCCAGCACCGCTGATTCCGCCATCCGGGCCAGGAGCAGGGCCACGGTCTCGCCGTTTTGCCGACGCATTGTGCGCAGGTCCTTCTGGATTGATTCGGCGGTGTCGGTGAGAGCCTGGCTGGCGGAATCGGTGAGAGCCTCTTTTACCGTATCGGCCATGGAGCGCAACTGCTGCTTCTGCTGTTTCCCCAGGTTTTCGAGACTGCTCTCGACCAGGCTGGCGATGCTGTCGAACCCGCTGCCGATCTCCTCGTTGAGCGCATTGCTCGAGTGGTTCTGGAGCGTGACCATGAAGGTGACGGCAATGGTGATGGACAGGGTCAGGGCAATGGCGACCGGGGCAATGAGCTGTAACCGAAAGTTGTTGCGCAAGAAGGAGTTCATGGAATTCCTCTGTTGTGAAAATCGTTAAAGGGTGAACATGTTTCTCTGGAAAAAGTGTATCACTCCGGTACCACCTTGTGTAGGATATTTGAAAAAAAACAGAGGGGGAGATCGGGGCCGGCAGTACCGATGACGAGAACGGGAAACAGTGGTATTGACAGATGGGAGAATGAACCGTTCTTCTCTTTCGGGGAAAGGCGCCGTGGAGGCCGGTTGGCGTTTGCGGGTCAGTTGAGTTTCCGGCCCAGGCGGTACATGGTGGCATAGAGGGGAGGCAGGCCGTGGCGCTCCAGGCCGGCGACCACCTGCCCGATATCGTAGGGCGTGCGGAAGTGGCGGACCATGATTCTGTCCGGTTCCAGGTCGAGAATGGCAAACGAGGCGTCCGGATTGCCGTCGAACATCCGGCCCACCGAACCGGGATTGATGAAATGGACACCGCCGGTCAACCGGTGGTAAGGAGAGTGGGAATGACCGGTGATGATGATGTCGCAATCGGTTGCGGCCGCCAGTTCGAGAAAGCGATCCTCGGGAGTGTCGGCAAAGAGGAATTCGTCATGATCCTGCGGCGAGCCATGGTAGAGGCCGATGCGATGGCCTGCCAGCTTCAGTTTCTTCTTCTTTTTCAGACCTTGCAGGTAGACCTTTCCCTGCCAGGCAAGATGGTTGGCCGTGTCCTCGTACATGATCCGTTTTTCCGGCTTGCGCGGTTTCCTGAAGCTCTTTCCCTTCAGCAGCTTCAGGACCTTGCGGTCGGTGTTGCCGAGGATGGAAATGGCGTCGTGGTCATGCAGCCAGGCCAGGACCTGGTCGGCAAAGGGGGCGTAGACCGTGGAATCGCCGCAGTTGAGAATCAGGGTGCACGACGCGGCTGCCGGATGAGCGGCCACGGCGGCCAGAGCGGGGAAGTTGCCGTGGATATCGCTTATGATGAGGATCTGCATGAATGCCTTGTCAGTAACTGATTACAGGGTATGCAAGGTCACGATTTCTCAACCACATTTTTGTAAGCGGTTTCAGGTGCAGCAGGTTCGTGCGGTCGCTCCTGGCCGCTATAGCCTGCTATGCGGGCATGAGCGACCGTGCGAAGATGCGGTACCTGTGACCGCTTATCCTTGTCAGAGCAGGGGACCGACCAGGAGGGCGCAGTTTTCCAGGAAACGCTGGCCGGCCGGGCGATCACGAAGCTCGGCACCCCTGATCTGCCGGGCGTGACGCAGGTAGCCGCGCTGGAGATCGCAGAGACGCACGGTGAATTCCTTGTCATAGACAAAGAGTGTCATCTCGAAGTTGAGCCAGAAGCTGCGCATGTCCAGGTTGACCGAGCCGATGAGGGAAAAGTCCCGGTCCACAGTGATGGTCTTGGCGTGGAGCAGGCCGCCGGAGAAGGCCATGAGCTGCACTCCTGCCTCGAGGAGCTGTTCGAAGTGGGCCCGGCTTGCATACTGGACCAGGCGGGAGTCATTCTTTTCCGGCAGGATGATGATTACCTCGACGCCGCGCTGGGCCGCGGACTTCAGGGCCGCGAGAATGGCGTTGTCCGGCACGAAGTAGGGCGTGGTCAGGATCAGTTCCTGCCGGGCCGCATAGATGGTGGTCAGCAGCAGGTTGTGGATCGTATCCTCGCCGTATCCCGGCCCGGAGGGAACCAGCTGGACCAGGGCTCTGTCCGCGGCCGGGACCGGCCGGACTTCCGGGGAGGTGGTCAGCTCCTTCATGCTCTTCTTGTTCTCGAGCAGCCAGTCATAGAGAAAGGAGGCGGTCATGATCTCGACCACCGGTCCCTCGACCCGGACCATGGTGTCGATCCACTGGCCGACCCCCTCGTCCTGTTTGAAGTAGCGGGGATCGACCAGGTTCTGGGAGCCGCTGTAGCCGGTCCTGCCGTCGATGGTGACGATCTTGCGATGGTTGCGCAGGTCGATGCGCACGAACAGGGCCCGCAGCAGGCCGGCCGGCAGGGCCTCGGTGATCTCGATCCCCTGCCGGCGCATCCGCCGGCAGGTACGACCGGAGAAGAACTCCTTGCTGCCGATGGAATCGAGCAGGATCCGGCAGGTGACCCCCCGTTTCCTGGCCCGGATCAGGGCCTCGGCGACCTGATCGGCCATGCCGCCTTCGTTCCAGATGTAGAATTCGAGAAAGCAGCTCGACTGGGCAGCGTCGATGTCCTCGATCAGGCGGCTGAAGAAATCCGTCGGGCTGGCGATCAGCTCAAGCCTGTTACCCGGCATGGTGGGGATGCCGATGATGGCGTCGATCTGGCGGTGCAGAGGCTGGCACTCAGGGTTGACCCGCTCCCAGTCCACCCGGGTCCGCTGGCGAAGGGAGTCGGCCCAGCGAGTGATGACCCTGAGATCGGCCGCGGCCCGGGCCGCCCGGTGCTCGCCCAGCCTGTTCTCTCCGAACAGAAGATAGATGAAGGCACCCACAAAGGGCAGCAGCAGAATGATCACCAGCCAGGCCAGGGTGACGCTTGCCGCCCGCTTGCGCATGATGACCCTGATGGAGAGACCGATGCGGATGGTGAGATCCGCGATCAGGATCATGCCGGTGGGTATCCAGTAATACGATTCCATGTGTCCAGTGATCCACCCGCTCCGGGGCGGGCGGGATGCGGTGTTGAAGAACTGGTATCAGGTAAGAGTGTTGCCCTTTTCAGGCCATTGCCAATGGCGGTGGACTATTGCGGTATCAGGATGTACACCTTGGCATATTTTCTGATTCCTGGTCAAGTGAAATGGTGGGCCGGCCGGTTATCCGGCTGACGGACACAATGATATTTTGTTTTTTCATATTTTTCTGGTAGACTGGCTGCCAGTCTTCCGGCAGGAGCAGGGCAAGGCCGGTGCAGGTCATCTGATCGGTTTTTCCAAGAAGCGTCACTGTGCAAGGATGGACGTCATGAGAGTAAAGGGTTTTTCCGCAGCCGCCGTCCAGGCCGGCATCCGTTACAGCGACAGGCTGGACCTGGGGCTCATCTATTCCGATGTTCCGGCGGTGGCCGCCGGGGTGTTCACCACCAACCTGGTCAAGGCGGCTCCGGTCCTGCTGGACAGGGAACGTCTCCGCCAGGGCAGGGCCCAGGCCGTGCTGGTCAATGCCGGCAATGCCAACGCCTGCACCGGCGAGCGCGGCATGGAGGTGGCCATTGCCACCGGTGCCATGGCCGCCCGTGAACTTGGGATCGATGAGGAACTGGTCCAGGTCGCCTCCACCGGTGTTATCGGTGAGCAGATGGCCACGGAACCCTTTGCCCGCGCCATGCCGGAACTGGTCCGCTCGCTTGCCGCGGACGGTTTCGACGACCTGGCCCGGGCCATGATGACCACCGATACCGTGCCCAAGATGGCCACGGCCACGGTCTTTCTCGACGGCACCGAGGTGTCGGTCCTCGGGGTGGCCAAGGGCTCGGGCATGATCATGCCCGACATGGCGACCATGCTCTGTTTCGTGGTCACCGATGCCCAGATCGTCTTCCCGGTGCTCAGGGAGATCGTCAGGACCGGGGTGGACCGCTCCTTCAACCGGATCACCGTGGACGGTGACACCTCCACCAACGACACGGTACTGGTCATGGCCAACGGCGCGGCCGGCAATCCCTGGATCGACGAGGAGAATCCCGAGGCGGCCCGGATCTTCGGCGATGCGGTCCACGCCGTTTTCAGGGAGCTTGCCCTCAAGATCGTCGAGGACGGCGAGGGCGCCACCAAGCTGGTCACCATCCGTGTCACCGGCGCCCGGGATTCGGAAAACGCCATGAACGCCGCCCAGGCCATTGCCAATTCCGCCCTGGTCAAGACCGCCTTTTTCGGCGAAGATGCCAACTGGGGCAGGATCATCGCCGCCCTGGGCCGGTCGGGCTGCAACTTTTCCCCGGAACGGGTCTCCATCGCCTTTGACGACGTGACCATGGTCCGCAACGGCCAGGGACTGGGCAGGGATGCAGAAGAGGCTGCCACGGCAGTGCTGCGGCAGCGTCATTTCACCGTCACCGTGGACCTGGGTGACGGTATGGAGATGGCCGAGGTCTATACCTGTGACCTCTCGGTGGAGTATGTCAAGATCAACGCGGATTACCGCACCTAGAGTGATGCCCATGCAGGAGCTGCAGCAGGATACCCGTTGTCTGCCCGAGTCGGTGGAGATGCAGGCGCTGATCGACGCCCTTGCCGATACCTTTGCCGTGGAGATCGAGGGGGCGCGGGAACATGTCACCACCTGGTATGATACCTTTGACTGGCGTCTGTATAACCGCGGTTATCTTCTCCGTTATAGTGATCGGCACTGGCATCTCCTGGAGTATCGGACCGGAGAGGCCGTGGTGGTCGCCAGGGCCGGGGCAGGGAAGAAGCGGCTGTTTGCCCGGGAGCTGCCCCGGGGCAGGCTGCGCTCCCTGCTTGCGCCGGTGCTGGACGTGCGCGCCCTCCTGCTCCTGGTCTCGCTGGGTTCGGTGGATACCCGCGTCCGCATCCTGAACCGTGACCAGAAGACAACGGTGTTTGTCGAGTTCAGCCGTCAGCAGGTCAGAGGGACGGACACTGTCCTGCGCACGGTCCGGCTTGTTCCCGTGCGCGGCTATGACAAGGCGTTACGGGCGGTACGCGCCTTTTTTGATGACCAGGGTGTGGTTGAGCAGGTCCCCCCCTTCCACACCTTTGAACAGGGGGTGCAGGCGGTCGGCCGCAGGCCCGGTGATTACAGTTCCAGGTTTGCTGTCCGCCTGGATCCCGATCTGACCTCCCGCCAGGCCGCCATCACCATCTACCGGCGTCTGCTCGATACCATGCAGGTCAACGAGGAGGGGATCCTCCGTGACCTGGATTCGGAGTTTCTCCACGATTTCCGGGTCGCCATCCGCAGGACCCGTTCCGGCCTGGCGCAGATGAAAAAGGTCCTGCCCGCCGACATCACCGCCACCATGAAGGAGGAGTTCGCCTACCTGGGCAGGATCACCGGCCCGGTCCGTGATCTCGATGTCTACCTGCTCTATGAGCACGACTACCGCGCCCGGCTGCCGGAGCAGCTCCAGGAGGGCCTGGGCAGCTTTTTCGCCGACCTGGCCGAGCAGCGCAGGCTGGAGCAGAAAAAGCTGGTCCGGGCCCTGCGTTCGCCCCGCTACCGCCAGATCGTCACCGGCTGGGACGAGTACCTGCGCTCCGACGACCCGACACCTTCGGCCGATGCCGACAAACCCGTCATCGACCTGGCCCGGCGGATCATCCATCGCCGTTTCAGGCGGCTGCTGAAGGACGGCCTGGCCATCGGTGCCGACAGCCCGGATGAAGACCTCCACCGGCTGCGGATCCAGGGCAAGAAGCTGCGCTACAGCCTGGAGTTCTTCCGTTCCCTTTTCCCGGAACAGGAGATGGATACCGTGATCAGGCAGTTGAAGAGGCTGCAGAACAACCTGGGCGATTTCAATGACCTTTCGGTGCAGCAGGAGATGCTGACCCGCTACCTGCACGGTCTGCGCCCCGGATCCCGGAAGAACATGGAGCTGGCGGCAGCCATCGGCGGCCTGCTGACCAACCTCTTCCATGAGCAGCACCGGGTCAGGGAGCGGTTCGGCAAGACCTTTGCCCGCTTCAGCAGCAGGAAGAACGTGGCGCTCTTCAAAAAGCTGTTTCACTGACTCGGCGGAGAACGGAAATGAGTGTAATCGCGGTATACAACATCAAGGGCGGGGTCGGCAAGACGGCAACCTCGGTCAATCTCTCCTATCTGTCGGCATGCCAGGGCAACAAGACCCTGCTCTGCGACATGGACTCCCAGGGATCGGCCACCTACTATTTCCGTATCCGGCCGGCCAGGAAGTTCAACACCAGGAAGCTGCTCAAGGGTGGCAAGCACATCGACCGCAATATCCGCGGCACCGACTATCCCGGCCTGGACCTGCTGCCGGCGGATTTTTCCTACCGCAACATCGACATCGCCCTGGACGACCTCAAGAAGTCGAAGCGGCGAATATCGCGGATTCTCAAACCGCTGCGCGAGGAGTACGACCATATCTTTCTCGACTGTCCCCCCAACGTCACCCTGCTGTCCGAAAACATCTTCCATGCCGCCGACCGGATCCTGGTCCCCCTGATCCCCACCACCCTGTCGCACCTCGCTTTGCAGCAGCTCCTGGAGTTCCTGGATGAGATCGGCCAGGAACGGGCCAAGGTCCTGGTCTTCTTCTCCATGGTGGAAAAACGCAAGAAGATGCACGGCGAGATGATGCGCCTTCTGCAGGATGAGCCCGGTGTCCTGCCGTGCGCCATTCCCTTTCTCGCCGACGTGGAAAAGATGGGCATCTACCGGCAGCCGGTGGCGGCCATGCTGCCGGGCTCGGCGGCCGCCGAGAGCTACCGGAGACTGTGGGATGCCATCTGCGGGGAACTGGAGAAATCATGAAACGGTTGCTGCTCTGCCGGCATGCCAAGTCGAGCTGGAAGGACCCGTCGCTCACCGACCGGCAGCGACCGCTCAACAGGCGGGGCAAACGGGATGCGCCCCTGATGGGTGAATGGCTCGCGACCCGGGGCGTCCGGCCGGACGCCGTGGTCAGCAGTCCCGCCAGGAGGGCGCGCAAGACAGCGAAACATCTGGCCCGGAAACTGGGCTATCCGCCGGCGAGGATCCGGATCGTCGAGGCGATCTACGGCGCGACCCCGGGAGTCCTGCTGGACTGCATCCGTGAGTTTGACCCGGCCTGGGAGCAGGTTCTCATGGTGGGGCACAACAACGAATTCACCGTACTGGCCAACATACTCGGGGACCTGGAGATCGGCAACGTGCCCACCTGCGGCGTGGTCTGTCTCGATTTTGCCGTCGCCTCCTGGCAGGACGCAGGTGAGGGTGGCGGTATCCTGGTCTTTTTCGATTATCCGAAAAAGATCCTGGCCCGGCAGGAGCGGTAACGGTTCCCCGCTATCGGCAAATACATTGAATTACCGATACGTTCACTCTGAGTCTCCGGTCACCCGGCCGATGGAAGCGTACCCCGTCAACAAGGGGCCGATTCCACGGTTTTCCGGCATCCAGCCAGCCCATGAGCAGCAAGCGTAGCCCCGGTGGTCTCCTTCTTGACAAGATTTCTCCCCCGGAAGGGCTTCTTCTGCTCGTTCTCGCCATGGTCATCGGTGGCGCCACCGGTCTGGCCGCTGTCTTCTTCATCCGTCTCATCGCCCTGATCCAGGACTGGTCCTATTCCACCATCCAGCTGACCTTCCCGCGCCTGGGCATGTGGAGTTATGTCCTGGTGCCCGTGGCCGGCGCCCTGCTGGTGGGGCCGCTCATCGCCTGGTTCGCCCGTGAGGCCAAAGGACACGGCGTGCCCGAGGTCATGCAGGCCCTGGTCCTTCGAGGCGGCCGCATCCGGCCGCGGGTGGCCCTGGCCAAGATCGTGGCCTCGGCCCTGTGCATCGGCACCGGCGGTTCGGCCGGCCGGGAAGGGCCCATTGTCCAGGTGGGCTCGGCCCTGGGCTCCACCATGGGGCAGATCCTGCATCTCTCCGACGAACGGATCAAGAACCTGGTCTCCTGCGGCGCGGCGGCCGGGATCGCCGCCACCTTCAATGCACCGATTGCCGGGGTCGCCTTTGCCATCGAGGTCCTGATGAGCGAGCTCCAGGTCCGGATGTTCGGCAACGTGGTGATCTCCGCGGTCTCGGCCTCCATTGTCAGCCAGATCTTTCTCGGTGCCCGGCCGGCCTTCACCGTACCCACCTATACCATGCAGTCGCCGGTCGCCATCCTTTTCTACCTCCTGCTCGGCCTGGTGGCCGCCCTGGTGGGGATCATGTTCATCCGCATGCTCGGCTGGTTCGAGGACCGGTTCGACGACTGGAAATTTCCCCTGGCCCTCAAACCGGCCGTGGGCGCGCTGCTGCTCGGCCTGCTCGGATTCGGGTACCTGCACCTGCCCGGCATCGGTTTCACCTCCATCACCCAGTTCCGGCTCGAGATGCCGCTGATCGAGAATATTCCCCATGTCTATGGCGCCGGTTTCACCTTTATCGAGGAGGCGCTGCAGGGCAGGGTGGACTTCTGGCTCCTGGCCCTGCTGGTGTTTCTCAAACCGCTGGCCACCTCCTTCACCCTGGGCTCGGGCAACTCGGGTGGTGTCTTTGCTCCGTCGCTCTTCATCGGCGCCATGCTCGGTGGCGCCATGGGCAGCCTCTTTTCCACCTGGCAGCCGGAGCTGGCCGGCCCGCCGGGCGCCTACGCCCTGGTCGGCATGGCTGCCGTGTTTTCGGCCAGTGCGCGCGCCCCGCTCACCGCCATGCTGATCGTCTTCGAGATGAGCAACGACTATTCCCTGATCCTGCCCCTGATGATCACCTCGGTCATGGCCTCCTACCTGGCCCAGCACCTCTATGCCGATTCCATCTACACCATCAAGCTGACCCGCCGCGGTATCCGTTTTGCCCAGGGCCGGGACATGGATATCATGCAGGGGGTGATGGTGGGCGAGGTGATGAATCGTCAGCCGGTGACCATCAGCAGGAAGAAGACCCTGGCCGAGCTCTACCAGCAGTTCCAGGAGACCAATTTTCTCGGTTTCCCGGTCCTGGACGAGGCGGGGCTGCTCTGGGGGATCGTCACCCTGCAGGACATGGAAAAGACCCTGTCGCAGACCGCCATCAACCTGCGCGGCCTCAGGGTGGAGGATGTGGCCGTGACCGATCCGGTCACTGTCTACCCGGACGAACCGATCTGGACAGCCATCCAGAAGATGGCCCCCCGTGACCTTGCCCGTCTGCCGGTGGTCAGCCGGAAGGAGAAGCGCAGGCTGCTCGGCCTGATCAGCCGCAGCGATATCCTGCGGGCCTATGACGTGGGGATCGTCCGCAAGCAGCGCGGCCAGCTCCTGGAGGGCAGCCTTGCTCTCCGCAGACAGGAATATAACGGTTTCAGGGAATTTCGCCTCAGGCAGGGTCAGCGGGCCGTGGGCGCCGTGCTGCGGGACCTGGATCTGCCCGAGCCGGTGAACGTGGTCTCTGTGGAACGTAACGGCATGGTCCTGATTCCGCGCGGTGGCACCCGGTTCGAGGAAGGGGATATCGTGACCGTCTTTGGCAGAAAGGAGTTCCTGCGCCAGGCCGAGGAAGAGTTCACCCGGAGCGCGACAGATTGAGAAGGAGGTGTGATGTCCGGCCAGCTTCACGATCGGAACTGCCTGCGATGCATGCATTATTTCATCACCTACGACGTAGCCCGTCCCCGTGGCTGCCGGGCCTATGGTTTCAAGGCAAGGCAGATGCCTGACAGGGTGGTTGCGGAAAGCTCTGGCCAGCCATGCCGCCTTTTCTCCCCCCGCCGCGCAGGAAGGGCGGCTCAATAGGACAATTTTACTTTTCAAATCTGATGTGTTCGTGATACCATACTGCAGGAACCGGAAAGAAAAAAACAATGGCTGCCGGAGCCCCACAATGAAGGATGTGCGGCTCCGGCGGCTTTCGGATGACACGACACAGGATCCATGGCGCAGACAGTCGGCGGACAGATTGGCGGGGTTTCCCTGGCATCCTTTCTCCAGATGCTGGAGCAGGAACGAAAGAGTTGCACCCTGGTGGTCAACTGTGACGACCGGTCCGGCTGTTTCTACTTTGATGGCGGTGTGCTCATTGATGCCTGTTGTGATGACCAGGTGGGCGAGGAGGCCGCTTTCACCCTGCTTTCCTGGAGCGACACCTCCTTTTCCGTCACTGATCCCGAGGACAGGCTGCAGCGCATCAGGCAGCCCCTGGCCCACCTGCTGCTCACCGCGGCAACCCGCCACGACGAACGTAGATACGAGGAACAGCAGCGGCAGGGAACCCTGCAGCCCGGATCCCGGGAGGAACAGCGGGAGATCAGGGTCGATGTCCAGGGTAATCCTGCCCTCAGGCGGCTGGTGGAGACCATTGTCGCCATGCCGTCGGTGAAGCACTATTATCTGCTCAACCGGCAGGGAAAGGTGATCACCCAGTCTTCGAAGAACCGGAAGGTGGGTGATTTCATCACCTACTGCGTGGTCAGTGGCATTCAGATGCGCAAGGTTCTCGAGGTCAAGGGGCCGCACCGTATCCACCTGGTTCTTGACAACGGCGACAGCATGCTGATCGTTCCCGGCGCCGGCATGATCATCGGCCTGCTCCTGGAAGAGAACGCCTCCATCTCCGAGGTCACGACCCGTCTGCGGCAGGCGCTCAGCAAGGTGGGGGATTCCTGATGGCCATGCAGGAGCTGCTCAAGGAGATCGCGGCGATTCCGGGCGTCACCGGGTCGTGTATTTTCGACCGGAAAAAAGGTCCCCTGTGCCGGGACCTGGATTCCCCGCTGAGCGCGGAGATGTTCCGGGATGTGGGTATGCACCTGGTCCGCCTGGTACAGATGGGCAGAATGAGTGATCTTTCCGTCCGTTCCAGCCACTTCCGTTTTGATCGGTACACGGTGGTGGGCATTCCCCTGGACAACGGGATGGTGCTGATGACCATCTGCGAGAACCAGGCCAACTGCTCCCTGATCGCCACCACCGCCGGTATGCTGGTCACCGATATGTGCGAGGCCAGCCATGGTGATGATGGCGCGGCTGCAGACGATGCCGGAGAGGGGACAACGACAGGCGAGCCGGCGGCAGGAGAGCCGGAGCCGGTGGACAGCGGGGCAGTGGACCTGGAGATGGAAGGGTACCTGCGCGACATGGAAAAGGCCCTTGCCGGCGCCATCGGCCCGGTGGCCGAGGTGGTGATGCAGGATCTTCTCGACAGGTGGCGCGCCGGCGGCCCTGCCATCCCTGCCCGCCTCTCCGAGCTGGCCGGCATGCTGGCCGAGGAGATCGGCGACGAGGTGCTCGCCGCCGAGTTCCGGTCCCAGATCAGGGATATCATATGAAACAGTGGCCGGGTACCGTTCAGCCGCTCCTGCCGGCAGAAGTTGATGTGCCTTGGCTGACAGGAGTTCACATGCTGCGACATCGGAACCTGTACCTACCTCTTGCTCTTTTTCTCTTCTTTTTCTTTTTTCCCTGCCAGGCCTTTTCCTGGACCGACATTACACAGCTTGGCGCCGGTGGCGGCGCCAAGGAGGTGGCCGTCAACCGGGATGTCTCAAAGGTCCGGTTCATCTGCAGGAATGCGCCGGTGATCATCAACACCGTGGTCATGCGCGAGGGCGGCAAAAAGACACCCTTTACCATGGGCAAAAGGTTCGCTGTAGATGAAGAGTTTGTCCTCGATCTTGGCGGCAGGCACCACGTCACCGGCCTGCGCATCAGCGACGACCTGAAGGGCAGCTACCTGGTCCAGGTGGAATAGCTGAGGCTGCGGAATCTGCCAGACTTTCGCTCCCCGTTTTGTAACAGTTTGCCGCTATCGACAGCTATTTTGGAATGCCGGTGTTTTTGCAAAAAAATCGCTGTCGTTCCATGTGGCTGCCCATGGAGGTGAACTGTTGCCTGCTCTTGAGTTCTTCCTCACTGATAAGGAAAAATGACTACATCGATGATAGACCGGCTGCGCGCCTTGTCGCCCGAGGAGCGCCCTGTGCTGCTCCGGGAGACCTACGAGAGCAATATTGCCTTTTTTCGGCAGCATTATCCACACTTGCTGGCATTGATACAGCAACAGAAATGCCCTTATCAACTGAACGTTACATCTGAATTTCTCTCTATCACCCATGAGAAAACCGGGGAGCTTGCCCATCCGAAGGCCGGTCTTGATCTGTTTGCGGCAATGATGGGAGACTGGGTGCACGACACCTGGATAGATCTCTGTAACTTCAAGGTCCCGGCCATGGACCTGTATCCGCTCCATGGTGAGCCGCTGCGAAATCTGTACCGTGAACTGCTGATGGAGTTTCCGGAAACACTGATCAGGTTTTCCAACAAGGAGGTCAACCTGAAAGAACTGCCGGATGGCAGACGATTCTCGCCACCAGTGATTTTTCTTGGCATTTTTCACGGGCTCCATATCGACTACTATCTTTCCAGAACCGAGGTCTCGCATATTCTGCTGGTCGAGCCGGATACGCAACGATTTGAGGTGTCCTGCTATTTTCTCGATTATCGCCAGATTACCAACGGGTCCGATGTCGTTTTTTCGCTGGGACCTGACCCTCAGTCTGAAGCCATCCGTCTATTTTTCAGCAATTATCATATCAGCCGTTCCTTGTGGGCTCGGGTTTTGCCCGCCTATGAACATGAGGCTGCCCCCCACATGATTGAATCGTTCAGGATGCACCAGGTGACCATGTCGAATGTGGTGTTTCCTCTGGATAGAGATTATGACGCTCTACGTCAGGCCGATGTGAATCTCAGGCAGAAACGCCTGCTCCTCACGTCCCGGCCACGTTTGTCACCAGGATCGAGGATTGCGGTTGTTGCCTCCGGCCCGTCCCTTGATCAGGATATCGATTGGTTGAGGGAAAATCAGGACAGACTCATCATTCTTGCTGTCTTCAGTGCGGTCAAGCCATTGCTTCGCCAGGGTATTCGGCCCGATTTCCAGGTCACCATGGAGACGGTTCTGCATGAGGAAGGTTTGCGGAATCCCCTGGGGCTGGATCCGGACATACCGGTGATCGCCGGCTGCAACGCGCCGGCTTCGATCGTACGGTATTTCAAGAAACTCTTTTTGTGCGGTATTGGCGACAAGGTCGCTCCGGTACGTTTTTCCCTGCCTCTCCACAGGGTGCTTCCCTCCAGCACGAGCATGGCCTTTTCTTTTGCCAGCTTGTGCGCACCGGCTGAGATCTTTCTCGCTGGTTGCGATTTCGGGTATCTGTCCACTGGACATACTCATGCCGGAAACACTATTTATGACCGGAATCCCAGCGAGAAGGATGATGTTGTCGTTTCGGACTACCTGGACAAGATGCAGCAGATCGTGGTCGAGGCAAATTTCAAGAGTTCAGAGCGGCAGTTTGTGACCAGCACGCCGTTTCTGAGCCATGTGCGGATTGTTGTCGAACAATCCATTGCTCGGATGCCGAGAACAAAGATATACAATCTCTCTGACGGTGCCCGTGTCCGGGGAGCGAAGCCAAAACGATCAGGAACCATCAAACTTAAAAAATATGCCGGAAAAGCAGATGATGTACACCGCATCTGCGAGTCCTTCAGGCCCGCTGAAAAAGGACTCAACTGGAAGCCGTACAAGAAAAAGTCCAGCGATCTGGTCCAGGATTTCAAGAAGGATGTCCTTCGGGGGCTTTCTTTGGATGAGTTTTCCTGGAAGGAATTTAATCTGTCAGTGGATCGGGCGGTGTTTGATGCACTTGCAGCCCATAGAGAAAACGATCTGGACCGAAGGCCGGAGGTCTTTGTTCTTTTTATTCTCCACCTGCTGACCGCCTGGTATAAAGTCGCGCTTTTCAGCGATCATGTGGAGCAGACGGAAGAGATCCATAAGGCAGGGCTTGAAAAGTTGGAAACCATCTTCAAGCAGCTGTCCTGGCCGGTCAAGGACTCGGTTTAGTGTAAGCGCTCACAGGAGCCGCATCTTTGCACGGTCGTGCCTGCCCGCATAGGTAGGCTATCGGAGTCTCGCTGCGCTCGCTTACCTGCGACCAAGCACGCCTGCACAAATGTGCGGCCCCTGAGAGCGCTTACACCATTGTGGTCGGACAAACCGATGGTGAGCCATCCCGTGAGGGGGTACGATTTAGTTTGTCGTGTCGATATGGCGGCCCAGACCATCGGCCGGTGTCTGATATCCCTGCATGGTGGATATGCCGTTTTTGATTTGCAGAAGCTCGGTGCGGTAGCCTGTGAGCCTGGTTTGGAGCTTGGGCAGAACTCTTTTGTTTTGCGCCACAAGTTCAGCCAGTATGGCTCGTTGTTCTTCCAGAAGCCCGACCGGCATGGTTCGCTTTTTGTCCCCGGCAGTATCGATTGTCTGGAGGAGTTCCAGGTCCGTAGTCTCTATCTGGTGATGCAATCTGTGGAGATTTTCCACGGCCAGGAGAGTTTGTGCCAGGTCGAGGGAAGAAAGTTGCTCTTCCAGGCAATCCATGGTTGTCTTGAGCTCCCGATAGAGTTTCGTGGATGCTTCAAACTTTTTTTTCACGGTCATCATTGCAGTGTCATTACAGTGCAGCGGCAATTTTTGGCTGTGGTGCTGCCGTAGCTTCTCCGGCGGCGGAATGACCGGCAGCCTGCTCCTGGCGGGCGATTTCAATGGCTTTTGCCCATGTTTCCCTCAGGTCTCTCAGCATATCGACAGTTTCCTCCAGTGGGGCCGCATCGTTGTCTTTGTTTCCGTTCATCAGTTGTTTGAGGAGGTAGTGGTAGAGGGCGTCCAGATTCTCGGCCAGGGATGCGTCCTGATTATGGTCCAATGTTGCATCCAGCTCGGAAATAATGGCTGATGCCTTGTTGACATAGTAGGCCCTTTTGGGGATATCGTTGGCTTCGATAGCCTGTATCGCCAATTTTGTAAACCGGATTGCTCCATCATAGAGCATGAGCAGGAGCTGTTCCGGGCTGGCACTGGCGATCTGGTTGTTCAGATATTGATTGGCATATCCGTTCATGGGGAATCCTTATTTTTTGTACAGGCCGGAGATGGTATCCAACTGCTGCATCAGATAGTTGCCGGTTGAGTTCCACTGGCTGACCAGTTGCTCCATTGCCTGGTACTGGGCTCGAATCGTCTCCTCCCGTTTGGCAAGACGTTCTTCGCTTCGAGCTATCTGTTCATCAATCTGCTTGATGTTATTGTTGGTTGCCTCCTTACGTCCGGCAAGCATACCGTTTGTCGAATCCGTCATGGAGTCGAGATAGTTCTGGAATTCCTTTGCCAGGCCACTCTGGCCGTCATCTCCGGCCAGGAGACTGATCACGGAATCGAGATTGTTGTCAATGGCATCGCTCAGTTTTTCTTTGTTGACCACCACGCTTCCGTCCTTCTGGGTTTCAAAACCAAGTTCGGACAGGGTTGAGAACACCCCACTGTTGCCGTATGGCTCTGTAAGCATGTTCTGCAGGTGCCGTTTGATCGAATTGATACCGGCATCACCAGCCAGTATGCCCGGGGCTGTGTCGCCCATGGTGGACTGACCGGTGATGAATTGGATCACTTCGTTGTATCCCTTGGCGAATGCTTCGATTGTGGACTGAATCTTTGTTTTGCTCAACTCCACATCGACGCGTGTCTTGTTGCCACTGGATACCTGGGTAAGTTCCAGGGTGACGCCGGGGATGGCATCGCTGACCGTATTGCTGTCGCTGTAGATATCTATCCCGTCCACCTGGATATGGGCCTGAGTCGCGGCCTGGGTGTCGGTGAATGTTCCCAGGCTGTCGGTTCCTCCGGTGAGACCGGTGGTGTCAAGGGAAAAGGAGGTCCCGACATTTTCACCTGTGAGCATGAGGCGATAGGGGCTGGCGGTGCCGTCATTGATGATGGAGGCTGTGAGGCCGAGCCCTGCATCGTTGATGGCCTGCATGATGCCTTCCAGCGAGTTGTTTGCAGACGTTATGTCTATACCTGTCGTCGTAGTCCCTACGGTCAGGTTGAGGGTGCCGGTGCCGAAGGTATTCGATGTTTTGTCGGCAAACCCTGTATCGGAAACCGTTTTCTGGACCTGGGCGATGTCAAGTACCTCGACCTGGTAACTGGTTCCGACCAGGGCTTCGCTTGATACGGTGGCAGAGAGGTAGTCGCTGCTGCTGAGACTGACAGACCGTTTGGCCAGGACATCGGGGTTGCCGAGGTCGGTGATGGCGCTCTGGAAGGAGTTGAGCTTGGTGTCCAGCTCGGTGAAGGCGGACAGCCGGTTGTTGAGCCAGGTCTTGTCCTTTTCCAGACGGACCAGAGGCTGCCGTTCGATGTTCATGATGGCATCGATGATGCCATTGGTATCGAGTCCTGTGGCCAAACCGCCAAATGAGATCGTCATGACCGTTCCTCTGAAGAGTTTGTTGCTGTCGGAACTTAACTGACCGTATTGACGATGTTGCCTCGCAGCTCCTGGAGATGCTTGCTGAGGTTGACAAGCTCCTCCGGCGGAATCTGTCGGATAACCTCGCTGGTCTGCTGGTCAACAACTTTGACGATCAGCTCGTCGAGGTCATTGTCTTTTTCGAAACGGACACTGTAGGCACCGTTTTCCGTGATGGATTTGATCTGGTCCAGCAGTTCCTCGGGCTGTATCCTGTTCTGCCTGTCGCCACCGGCAGTGGCGGGCTCGCCTTTCACCTCCTGCCGCTGTCTGGTAATCTGATCGGCAGGTTCCTGGATACGTGGAGGCGAGGCTGTGGCCATGGAAAGAGTATCAACGTTCATGGGAAGACCTCCTGATATCGAAATTGGCAGGATGTTCCCCCGGGCCAGGATCGGCCCGGGGAAACAGGGTTAAGGTTCAAGGCGTCTACTGGAGCAGGGACAGGGCCATCTGGGGCGCCTGGTTTGCCTGGGCCAGGATGGAGATGCCGGCCTGCTGCAGGATGTTCTGCTTGGTCATGTTCGAGGTCTCCTGGGCGATGTCGGCATCGAGAATCCGGGACCGGGCTGCAGAGATATTTTCGGAAATATTCTGCAGGTTGGCGATGGTGGACTCGAACCGGTTCTGTACCGCACCAAGGTTGCCGCGCTGAGAATCGATCTTGCCCAGCGCCTTGTCGATGACATCGATGGCCGACTGAGCACCACTCTGGCTGCTGATATCAATACTGCTGACCGCATCTTTGGTCGCTGTGACAAAGGTGTTTGCCGTTGTCTCATTCACAATGGAACCGCTTGCGGCTCCCACACTTGAACGGACTGAGAAGGAGTCCGTGGAGCTGAACTCGATCCGGCCGGCGATGGTCGTGGAATCAGTATCGGCGTCGGTCAGGGTCTCGGTCTTGCTGTCCAGTGACTGAACACTTAACGTGGCACCGGAGACCGAATGACCGAAGTCCGCGATATCGATGTCCTTGCCCTCGGACTGGATCAGCTTGACGTTGGAACCGTCGAGCTCGGCCGAGATGCCGGTGGTTCCGGTCACCTTGTTGATGGCGTCCACCAGGTTGCTCAGATCACCGGTGGTTACCGAGGCCGAAATCGTGGCCGTGGAGCCCCCGGAGCCAAGCGTCATCTCGACCGTACCATCGGCGGAAACCGCTGTAATCGAGGCCTCGTTGTAGGCCGTGGCCTCGACACCGGTGCTGGATGTGATATCGTTTACATCCGCGGCAATGGTGTAGGCTGAGTCACCCGCGCTGACAGAGACAGTGTCGGTTCCTTCGGAGCCGGCAACGGTCAGTGTCTGGGCGGCAATGGAGTTGTTGCTTGGCAGGGTGGTTGCCGCCGTGGTGGCGGAACCCGTACCCTGATGTTGGGTGGTGTTGGTGACCGTTGTCGCATAGCGGCCCAGGTCGTCGGCCGCCATGGAGTCGATGGAGACACTGATGGTCTGGTTGGCATTCGCGCCGATCTGGAACTTCTGGGCAGAGAACGTCCCATCAAGGATCTTGATGCCGTTGAACGTTGTCGTGTTGGCGATCCGGTTCATTTCGCTCTGCAGCTGGTTGACCTCGTCCTGAAGGGCGGCACGGTCGGCGGCAGAGTTGGAAGCGTTGGCCGACTGAACAGACAGCTCACGCATCCGCTGCAGGATGTTGGTGGACTCCTGCATGGCTCCTTCCGCGGTCTGGGCCAGGGAAATACCATCGTTGGCATTCCGTACTGCCTGATTGAGGCCGCGGATCTGTGAGGTCATCCGGTCGCTGATGGCCAGACCTGCCGCATCGTCCTTGGCAGAGTTGATCCGCAAACCGGAAGAGAGCCGCTGCATGGAGCGGGAGAGAGCACTCTGGGTTTTCCCCAGGTTACGCTGAGCATTGAGAGACGCTACGTTTGTGTTGATTACAAGACCCATAATATTCCTCCTTGAATATGTATCGGGTTGGTTTTCGCTGGCATCCTTGCCTGTGAAATTTACTGCTTTTGCTTATGTTTTTTGGATATTACGTCTTGATTTTCGGCTATCACCTCCCGGGGGACTTAAAGTTGTATGCTGAATTGTTCATCCTGAGTTTCATCGAGTGATCCATACCCTTGCTATATGTATCGTAGCCTTGCCTGAAAATCTTTAGGGGAAAGCTGTTTTTTTTTGAGGAGCAGGACTGGTCCGGACCTGAAAAAAGAGCGCGGAGGGTGTAACATCTTGAAGACGATACGTATCTCCGCGTTCTTTTTTTGCTTGCCTGTTTTTGTCGCTGCCGTGTTATCCCTGCAGGAGTTGGAGGGCCAGCTGCGGCGTCTGGTTGGCCTGGGTGAGGATCGATACCCCGGCCTGCTGCAGAATATTGGCCTTGGTCATCTCTGAAGTCTCCTGGGCGATATCAGCATCTCGGATGCGGGATCGGGCAGCGGTCAGGTTCTCGGCAACATTCTGCAGGTTGGCTATGGTGGATTCAAACCTGTTTTGCAGGGCTCCGAGATTCCCGCGCTGGGAGTCGATCTTGTCCAGAGCCGCATCAATGATCTTTATGGCATCGTTGGCTTTTTCAACCGTGGAGATATCAACTTTCGTCACCTCTTCCATGGGCGGTATCTCGGTTGTGTCGGCGGGCTGATTGATGATGGATCCGGAGGCAGCCGCAACGCTGGAGGATACCGTGTAGGAATCTGGCGATGAAAATTCGATGCTGCCGGAGACAATGGTAGAGTCATTGCCCCCGGTGGTCAGTGTAACCGCATTGGAGGAGGCGCCGGTCACCTGGATCGATGCACCGGAGGTGGTGTGGGTGAAATCTTCAAGAACAATATCCTTGCCTTCGGGTTGCAGGAGAGTCAGGGTCCCGCCATTCACAGTGGCGGTGACGCCTGTGGTGCCACTCTGGGCATTGATGACCGTGGCCAGTTCGCTCAGGTCACCTGTAGTCACCGAGGCATTGATGGTCTTCGTATTACCGCCGCTGCCAATGGTAAGACTGACTTGTCCTGCGTCGCTGAGTCCGGACAAGACAACTTCATTCCTTGCAGTGGCTGTAACACCGGTCTCCGCTGATGTATTGGTTATTTTGCTGGCTATGGTATAGGCGGTATCGCCGCCCAGGACCTCCACTGTTCCCACACCCTTGCTGCCGTTGATGGTCAGGGTCTGGGCTGCTATGGTGTTCGTGGCCGGTGCCGCTGTTGCGGCCGTGGCCGGGGTTCCTGTACCTTCATTGGCGACGGTGTTGTTTGCATCAAAAGTGTATCGTCCCAAGTCGTCGGCGGCCATACTCTGAATGGACACCCCGATCGTCTCATTTGCATTGGGACCGACCTGGAACTGTTGCGAGACAAAGGTGCCGTCCAGGATTTTCAGGCCGTTGAAGGTCGTGGAATTGGCGATCCGGTTCATCTCGCTTTTGAGCTGGTTGACCTCGGACTGCAGAGCCGCCCGGTCGGCGGCAGAATTGGTGGCATTGGCGGCCTGGACAGCCAGTTCACGCATCCGCTGCAGGATGTTCGTTGACTCCTGCATGGCCCCTTCCGCGGTCTGGGCCAGGGAGATGCCATCGTTGGCGTTTCTGGCTGCCTGGTTGAGGCCGCGAATCTGGGCGGTCATGCGGTCGGAAATAGCAAGACCGGCTGCATCGTCTTTGGCGGAATTGATGCGAAGTCCTGAGGAAAGCCTTTCCATGGACGTGGAAAGGTCCCGCTGGGTGCGGGCGAGGTTGCGCTGGGCATTCAGGGACGCTACGTTTGTATTGATCGTCAAAGCCATGGTTTATCCTCCATGAAGCTGTATTAGGCCTGGTCGTCAATGATCCGACCTCTGGCTTGCGATACAAACGTAACATCTCTCAAACTATACTTTTTTTGTCTCTCGCATACCTCTTCGGAGCAGGGAGAACTTTCCTTTAGGTTTTTCGGTCATCGATGGGGCTTTTTGTCCGGCGCAGAGAACCGGGTTTTCAATTGACGAATGATTTCACACGCAATACCATTCAAAATAATGTGTGTTTTCAGGGAAGCCGGACGGGCAGGAGGTTGAGCCTGCCTGGACAATTGCGGGAGCTGATATGTTTGAGAATCAATCAGTGTTGATTACCGGAGGGACCGGTTCGTTTGGCAGGGAGTTTGCCCGGGTCCTCCTGGAAGAGCACAGGCCGAGGAAAATTATCATATTTTCCCGTGATGAGCTCAAACAGTTCGAGATGCAGCAGGAAATGAATGCACCCTGCATGCGGTATTTCATAGGTGATATCAGGGATCGGGAGCGGTTGATCCAGGCCATGCGCGGGGTTGATTACGTGGTCCATGCCGCTGCCCTGAAACAGGTTCCGGCAGCAGAATACAATCCGACCGAGTGTATAAAGACCAATATCTATGGGGCGGAAAATGTGATTCATGCCGCCCTGCACAACAGTGTCGCCGGTGTGATAGCCCTGTCCACAGACAAGGCTGTCAACCCGATCAATCTCTATGGAGCCACGAAACTGGCTTCGGATAAACTCTTTGTGGCGGCCAACAATTTTTCCGGCGGACTGAAAACGGTTTTTTCCGTGGTCCGCTATGGCAACGTGGTTGGCTCCCGCGGCTCGGTGGTTCCTTTTTTTCAAAAACTCATCGATAACGGCAGCGATCACCTGCCGATAACCGACGAGCGGATGACCCGTTTCTGGATTACTTTGCGGCAGGGCGTGGATTTTGTCATAAAAAGTTTTTCCCGCATGCATGGCGGTGAAATTTTTGTTCCCAAGATTCCCTCCATCCGTATAACGGACCTGGCCCGGGCCATGGCTCCGGATTTGCCATGGAAAAATGTCGGCATCCGGCCGGGAGAGAAACTGCACGAAATCATGTGTCCCGTCGATGACTCCCACCTGACCCTGGAGTTCCGCGATCACTTCGTCATTCGGCCCACCATCACGTTCACCGGCCGGAGCAACAATTTTGTCTGCAACAGGCTTGGTGAAAACGGAGAACCGGTGAGCCAGGGGTTCGAGTACAACTCGGGCACCAATGAACGTTTCCTGAGCATTGACGAGATTCGTGATTTCAATAACCGGACCGCTTTGTGATGATTCCCTACGGCAGACAGGATATCGCTGTTGAGGATATTACAGCGGTCGTGGAGGTGATGGGCTCTGACTGGCTGACCCAGGGACCAAAGGGCCCGGAGTTTGAAAAGAGCGTGGCCAGACACTGCGGGGCCCGTTATGCCGTAGCCGTAAACAGTGCCACTTCAGCCCTTCATCTTGCCTGTCTGGCCCTGGAGGTCGGCCCTGGAGATGTGGTCTGGACAACGCCGATCACGTTTGTGGCTTCGGCGAACTGCGCCCTGTATTGTGGAGCCGGGGTTGATTTTGTCGATATCGACTTGCAGACAGGCAATCTCGGTCCCGATACGTTTGCCGCAAAGCTTGCTCATGCTGAAAAAGCCGGTGCCCTGCCCAAGGTGGTCATCCCCGTTCATCTTTGCGGGCAGTCCTGCGAGATGAAGGTAATCCATGAGCTGTCCCGCCGTTATGGCTTCCATCTCATAGAGGATGCCTCCCATGCCATTGGGGGGCGATACCGGGACATGCCGATAGGATGCTGCCGCTACAGTGATATTACGGTGTTCAGCTTTCACCCGGTCAAAATCATCACCACCGGTGAGGGGGGGATGGCACTCACCAATGACGCCGAACTGGCGGCAAG
>JALSNC010000302.1 GCA_026987195.1 Desulfobulbaceae bacterium
AACCCGGTCCTCGGGATGCGCACCCCGGTGGACGCGGCCTCCATGATCGCTGCCCAGTACGTGATCCTCGATCTTCTCGAGCACGAGGACAACATCAAGGGCTGGATGACCGCCGTGCTTGCCGCCAAGTGGGCCATCGACCGGGTGATCGACAACGTGGTCACTATCCGGTTGGGCAACAAAACCATGCAGTTTGTCAAGCTGCCCAATGGCGCTTTTGTCTCGCCGCCGGGCATCACGGCAACCCTTTCCAAATCCGGCAACACCTACACCCTGCAGGAACGGTTCGGCAGGAAGATGGTGTTTTCCAGGGTGTCAGACAAAAAATACCGGATCAGCTACCAGGAGGACGCGGACGGCAACCGGATCAACTTCACCTATTCCAATGACCGGCTGGCCAGGGTGGCCAACACCTTTGGCCACTGGCTCACCCTCCACTATGCGGGCCGCTGGATAGATTCCGTGTCCGACTCCACGGGCCGGACGGTCTCCTACGGGTACAGCGGGAGGGACCTGACCAGTTTCACCGACCCGGACGGCAAGGTATGGCATTACGGCTATGACTCCGGCCACCGGATCACCAGCCTGAAGAATCCTGTGGGTACCACCACGGCCACCAATGTCTATAACGGCCAGGGCCAGGTGATCCGGCAGATCGTTCCCCGGCAGTCCGGCGGCAGCGCGACCTATCACTATTACTTTTCCGGTTTCCGCAACATGGAGGAAGACCCGGCCGGCAACTTCCTGGTCTACTTCTTTGACAAGAAGGGAAGATCGATCGGCGAGGAGAACCAGCTGGGCCAGGCAACAAGCCGCAAATATGACGGCCAGGATCATATCATCCGATCCACCGACTACCGGGGCCAGACGACCACTTATACCTATGACGGCCACAATAACCTTATCAAGGTGACCGATGCCCTGGGCCATGAGACCACCAACACCTATGATGCCGGTTTCCACCTGGCGGAGACCACCGATCCGCTGGGCCACAGGGTGGAATATGGCTATGACGGGGAACACCACCCCGTCTCCAGCACGGCCTACCCGGCTCCGGGCCAGTCCATCAGCACCTCCACCGGCTATTATGGCAACGGCCTTGTGTCCAGGGTCACCGACGGCCGTGGCGTGCCGACCTTTTTCACCCGTGACCGATACGGCAACCTGAAAACATCCAGGATCAACGGTCAAAAAGAGATACAATACCAGTATGATGCCCCGGGCATGCTGCAGCAACTGACCGACCAGGAGAACAATATCACCAGATTCCAGTACAACGACCGGGGTCTTGTCATCCAGAAGACCGATCCCTGGGGCCGGATT
>JALSNC010000303.1 GCA_026987195.1 Desulfobulbaceae bacterium
GTAGACGCCGGAATAGGAGGGGCTGTAGACGGTGCGGCCGTCGATCATCACCAGCAGCTTGTTGGAAAACTGGCTGCCGAATCCCCGGCTGGTGATGACCCACTTGTTGGCATCGATGCGGGCGACGAGGATCCCCGGCGCCATGCGCAGGGCCTCGGGTATGCTGGTCACGCCTGACCGGCGGATATCCTCGGACGTGATGACAAAGACGGCCGAGGCTACCTCGCTGAGCCGCTGTTTTTTCTTGGAGACCGAGACCACCTGCAGGGAGAGCAGATCCTCCAGGGGAAGATCCATGTACTCTTCCACGGATTTCGCTGCAAAAGCGGGCACCGCAATACCGAGCAGCGCCACCATTGTGAAGATGTATGGAACACCCCGTGCATTACCCCCCTGCTGTCTTCCCATGACACACCTGCAATCTACGTATTGCCCCTGAAACGATGGGATTTTCGTAACAGTTCAGCCACGTGAAGGAAGTTGCCGACAGCGGCGAACTGTTACGGATGATGAACTCGCAAAAAGTCCATCACACTCTAAAGATGGCTAGTACACCGGCTAAGCATAAAAGTTCGATATACAGGTAAGCGAACGGAGTGAGACTCCGAGGCGTAGCGGTGTCGGCCAGGCGGAGGCGTACATGGAGTACGTCGGGCAATGGCCCTGCCCGCTACAACGCCGTAGATCGGACTTTTTGCGACGCCATCACGGATTTTCAGCTCGCAACCGGTGCATGCATTGCGCAAGACGGCCGGGTCATGCAACAGGCTGCTCAGTTTATTGTCCGTGAATTGGTATCCATTGTCAAGAAAGCAGAAAATGTGGGGCAATTCAGTGGAAATCCGGAAACATCAGGAGATGGCTGGAGGAGTCAGACCCTGTTGGCGGAAAGAGACGGTGGCAAGGGGAGAGTGGGAAAACCGGCGGCCCTCCCCGGCGTATCCGGAGAGGGCCGTCAATGGTATCCCGGCCGGTGCGCGGCCGGGAATCGGGCAGTGAATGTTTACCTGCGGAAGGTGAAATGATAGCGGAAGGTGGCCGGATCGAGCCAGTCCAGCACCCGGTTGCCGATCTCGGCATAGGGATAGCCAAAGGTGTTGAGCGGGGGACCCTGCTGGGGCGGGTTGAGCCGGATATCCCGGCCCACGGCCAGTTGGACGCGGTAGGGATCCCAGGCGCCCCAGAAATAGTCCCGGTATTCCCTGGTGCGGGAATCATCCAGGGTCAGGTTGTACTTGAGCATCATCTTGCGGACATCGGCGGGATCCACGGGCACCCAGTCATAGCCGGGCAGGTAGAACTCGGCCCAGCAGTGCTGCCAGGTGGTGATATCCTGGACATCCTTTTTTCCCTGGCGGATACCGAAGATCTCCCGGGCCGGCACACCGGCGGCCCGGCACAGGGCAACGAAGACCGAGTGGATGTCCGTACACTTGCCGCCGGGCCGTTGCAGAAGGGCACAGACATTGCCGGCGCCGCAACCGCGGGTCTTGGGATCCCGGTACATATTGTCGCAAATCCAGTCGTAGATCGCCCTGGCCCTGGCCAGGACCGTGGTCTTGCCGCGGGTGATCTCTTGGGCCAGTTCCCTGACCTTGCCGTCGATGGGGCCGAGGCTGGTGGGGGCAAGATAGCGGGCAAAGTCTGCCCGGTTCCACGCACCCTCCCTGGCGGGAAAATCGCGGCGGACCACCTCGTCGCGATCCACGTGGAAGGTCAGGGTCAGGCGGCGGCTCGTGGCGTCCGGATTCCAGCGGGCATAGAGAATGGGAGTCGAGTAGACCCGGTCCGTGTAGACCGCGGACTCGGCATAGTCTCCCGTGACCCGGATATCGGTGATCAGCTGGTCGCGGTCCGAGATGGGATAGGGGATCCACAGCCGCGCCTCCTGGCCGGGATCATGGCCCGACAGGTCGAACTCCATGGTGATGGTGCCGCTGCTCATGCCCGCCGCGAGTGCTGCGGCCGGCAGAAACAGGATGCAGAGGATCAAGAGCAGTTGTCCTTTCATCTTCATACAGTTTTTTCTCCTTCTTTTTTTAATGAATACAGCCGTCATGCCCCAACAGCGCAACACAGCATGACTTTCCGCCGCAGGGGATGCAACGACTTCTGACTTCCGGCCTTCCGCCCTACCCCTTCGCCACCCTGATGATCTGCACCCGGGTGGAGCTGAAATCCGGGATACCGCCGATAAGATCGACCAGCGGCGTATTGCCGAGACGGGCATCCAGGCGCGAGACCATGTTGGGATTGAGGCCGGCGCCACGCTTCGGATCCGGCACCAGGCCGTGGTCATCCGTGACCGCGGGTCCGCCGAGGAAGACCTGTGCCGCCTCTGCCACCTCCAGTCTCGAGGCGCCATGCTGGGTGTGGCCGTAGTGGAAGGAAACGGCGACGCAGCCCCGCCGCACCAGCCTGCCGGTCCGTACCCTGCCACAGATACCCCCGGGATTGCTCCGGGAGACCAGGCGTACCCTGTCGTCGTTGTGCAGGCCCAGGTCCCGGGCATCGTCAACGTGCATGACCACAAAATTCTCCGGCACCAGCTCCATGGTCCAGCGATGGCACGTTGTCCTGGACTGGGTGTGGACGTTCATCTTGTGGGTGACAAGGGCAAAGGGATAGCCCCGATCACTCTCGGCCAGAATGCGGCCGGCGGCATCGGCGGGCGGCTGCCAGCAGAGGGTTCCGGAAAAGCGCTCCCCGGTCAGGGCGTTTCTACTGGCGGCCAGCTCCTCGTTGTAGAGCACCACCCGCCTCACCCCATGCCGGAAGCGCTGACCGGCAAAGACCTGCTCATAGGGCTGAAACACCCCGCCCCTGGCCAGGAGATAACAGGTCTGCCGCCACTGGCGCGGTGTCAGCCGGTCCCGGAACCTGGCCACGGGATAGTTGCTGTTGACAAATTCCACTTCTTCTGCCGTGGCCTCCGGCAGACCGGCATTGGCAGCGATGTTGGCAAAGGCGCGGACAAAAAAATCCTCGGCCCGGCGCAGGGAAAGGAATCTGCCGTCGCGGGTGGCAATCGCCCTCTCCCCGAAGCCTGGCAGCCCGGCCCGCCGGGCCAGGTCGATGAGAAAGGTCTCCAGGCAGCAGGGCCGGCCATCTGCGGTGGCGCCGGTCAGCGGTTCGATACAGGGTGTACGGACCCCGGTGAACCGCAGGGCCGGGGCATGGGGCGTGAGCCAGCCGTAGTGTCCCTCCACATAGGTGACGTCGGGGACAATGTAGTCGGCATAGAGATTGGACTCGTTGATGCACGTATCGATGGAGACATGAAGCGGGATACGGTCGCCATCCATGAACGTCTGCCGGAACCTGTAGCCGCCCGGGGTGGAGTAGAGGGGATCATAGAAATAGGTGAACAGGATACCGCAGGAATAGGGATAGCCGGCATCGATCCCGGCCAGGGTCTCGACACTGAGCCCGCCCTTTGTGAAGGCGAACCAGGGCCGGGTGGCGGGATAACCGCTGCCGGTGGCCTTTTTCCTGCGGCGGAATTCGCTGCTTTCCTCGTATCGGGCCTTTTCGCGGGAGATCCTGATCCCGGCGGGGTTGCGCCGGCCGGGAAACTTCTTCAGATCATAGAGCCCCGCCAGCGGATCTGCCGCGCCGCCGCCGGAACTCATGTAGCCGCCGCGCATCTCCACACTGCCCGCCAGGCAGCTGAGCATGGCCACGGCAAAGGCTGCATGGGTACCGCCGGCATAGTTGCCGGCCCCGTGGTACTGGCAGACCGCGGCCCGGGTGCCATGGGCCGCGAACTCGTCCGCTGTCCGCTCGATGCGGGCCCGGTCGATGCCGCAGAACCCGGCATACTCGTCCATGGAATGGGCCATGACCCCCTGCCGCATCATCCTGAAGGCAGTGGCGACCCGTATCTGCCGACCGTCCGCCCCCTTCACGCTCACTGCTTCATCCAGCAGGGCCCGGTCAACGGCGTCAAAGGGCACCGGCGTGGACGCAGGCCCGAGCACCACCCAGCGTCCGTCCCTCCTGCCGGTATCGCCGGAGCGGAGGTGGTGCATGCGGAGAAAGGCGCCATTGTCCGGATGGTCCGGGTCGTCGATGACCAGGTGGGTGGCGTTGCAGTAACAGCCATGGTCCAGGGCGGCCGCCGCCGACGGATTGGGGGCTTCCAGGTAGTTCCGATTGAAAGAACCCTTCTCGATCATCCGCCGGATCATGGCCATGGCCAGGGCGCCGTCGCATCCGGGCCTGACCGGCAGCCAGTCATGGGCATGGACCGAGGCGTTCTGGGCCCTGGGGTCGATGATGACGAACTTCACCTCGCCACGGGCATGTCGCCTGGCTATGGCAGCGCCATAGGTATTGATCCCGGGCTGCAGGGCCTCATAGATGTTGGCGCCAAAGACCAGGATGTAGCTGGCGCCCCACGGGTCGGCCTTGAGCTCCACCTGCTTTTTCTCGGTCAGGGCCAGGTTGCCCATGCGGAAACCGAGGCCGCAGATATCGGTGTGGCCGATCCGGTTGATGGAGCCCATGCCATGCTTGACGAACCGGTCAATGAACTCCTTTCTGCCGCTCTGCATCCTGCCGGACATGAAGACAAAGCGGTTGCGGACCGGCCCCAGTTCCGGCGCCTCCGGATCCAGGGGCGTATCGCTGTCCAGATCCCGCAGACCGGGGACATGCCGGTCTTCGCCCAGGTGCGCGAACAGCCTGCCGCCGTCGGTCACCTCGGCGATGAGTTGCTCCCAGGAGACAGGTTCGAAGCGACCCGATCCCCGTGGACCTGAGCGTTTCAGGGGCCGCAGGATGCGGTAGGGATTGTAGGTGGCGTTGATGCTGTCATGGGCCTTGGCACAGACCGGGCTCGGCCGGTCCAGGGTGCGGCTCACCGGTGTGTCATAGGGGAGAGGTGTTCCCTGGCGGTTGTAGGGATGGTAGGGATTGCCGGAAAAGGTCTCCAGCCTGCCGTTCCGCACCCGGGCCCGGTTGCCGCAGCGGGCATTGCATCCCAGGCAGACCGAGTGGACGATCCGCACATCGCTGTTGTCCCGGGCCACCGGTGCCTGCTGGACCGCCCGCGGATCACCGCCCCTGCCGGCAGCACGGACGGCACCTGCTGTTGCCGCCGGCAGCAGCGAGGCCCCTGCCAGGGCGACACCGGTTTTGAGCCAGGCGCGCCGGCCATGGGCGACATCCTGTCCTGTGCTGTTGTCGCCCTTCATGAGCCCACCTCTGTCCGTGCCCGGTCCCGGGCCTGGCGGCGACGCACATAGAGAACATTGGGGCCGGTGCCCAGCTCCGGCCGCCGCACCCGGAAACTGTGATGCCGGAGGCAGGAGGCGAACTCGCCCCGGGGATCGTTCAGATCGCCGAAGAGACGCGCCCCTGCCGAACAGGCCTCGACACAGGCAGGTACCTGGTCCCGCTGCACCCGGTCCAGGCAGAAATCACACTTGTCCGCCCTGCCGCCGAAGCGGGGATCAGCAAAGCGGGCATCATAGGGGCAGGCGGCGATACACGCGCCACAGGCCGTGCAGCGGTCCCAGTCTGTCACCACGATACCACTGGCCAGCTTGAAGGTCGCCCCGGCCATGCAGGCGGCGACACAGGGCGGATCGTCACACTGGTTGCACATTACCGGAGTGAAAACGCAATGGCCGCCCCGCTCCGTATCCTCTTCCCCGATGCGCAGGTGGGTATTGAAATACTGTGGCGCGGTGGCGGTGTAGACCTTGCAGGCAATCTCACAGGAACGACAGCCGGTGCAGCGGTCCTGATCGATGATCATGGTCAGCCGGGCCGGCCTGGATCCGGTGGCGGTTGGCGCCGGTTCCGCGGCCCCAGTGGCCGCGCCCAGGGCCAGCAAACCGCTGCCGATGAGAAATGCTCTCCGTGTGGTCATGATTCCTCCTTTCTGTCTCCTGTCCCCTATCCCCTGGCACCTGTCACCTGACCGCAGACGCCCATATAGCACAGAAAAACCTATAACACCAACAGGTAATTCCTATGTCTCGTCCTTCGGGTATCGCCATTTCTGATCCCGGCCGGGGTCCGGGCAGGTGGTGATCCTGTGTCCGGGCCTTCTCTTTCAGGCCGGTATATGCTACTCTGACACCGGGATCCCGGGTCAACGTTCAGCAGCACGCCATCTGCACGCGCTGACGGCTGCCCGCCGGCGCCCGGCTGCCCACTGACCGCCATATCACCACACGCACCTGAAAAAAAAGGAGGAAACCCCGATGAAAAAACTCACCATGCTAGCACTGATCCTGCTGCCGCTCCCGGCCCTGGCCCAGAATTTTCCGGGAATGAACATGAACGGCCAGGACATGCAGAACATGATGCTCCAGGTCCAGAAGGCGCAGGCCTGCATGGAGCAGATCGACCA
>JALSNC010000304.1 GCA_026987195.1 Desulfobulbaceae bacterium
CTCCTGCCGGCAAATATTCCGCGCAGCCAGGAACGGAGCAGGAGCAGTGACACCAGCGACGCCACGATGAAGACCCCGAGCTGGGCGGACAGGGAAAGATCGACGGACCAGAGCAGCAGGGCCACACACCAGGCGCCGATGCCGAAAAAAAAGACAATGAAGCCCGGCAGGGCCAGTTCGATGGCAAAAAACAGGAGACCGGTCAGGAACCAGGCAAGGATGGGCGATATGATCATGGTGTGAAAGGATGAAGTCAACGGATCTGGTCCGGGAAGCCGGTTGTCCGGGCTGCCGGCAGCCTGCCATGTACCTGAAAAGAGGGTATCACAGAGTCTCCGCCGAAAGCAAGAAAGGATTGTGCCGGCGGTGCGGCCGACGGCCGATGGCGGAGTTACGTCGACTCGCTGTCGACGGCTGCATCACCATCCCTGGCCGCCTGCTGCAGGAAGTCCTGCCACTGCCGCCGGAGCTCCGCCATATCGGCCCCGAGATCCCGGCCCGTCTCCCGGTTCGGCGCCTGCTCCATTGCGGCCGTGATCCCGGCGAGCCGTTCCAGGCCCAGGTTGAGGAAGGAGCCCCTCATCTTGTGGGCGATCTCCGCGACCCTGGTCTCCTCCATGGTCTCCACCGCTGCCGCGAGCTGCTCCAGGTCCCTGCCCAGACCCCTGATGGTGGTGGCAATCAGAGTCGTTACCTGTTCCCCGTTCAGGGGATAGCGGTCCTGCAGATACTGCCGCACCGTGGCCATGGCAGGTCCCCGGGGAACCTCCTCCTGCCCGGGGGCCTCCGGAACCGCCTCCTCTTCGGCGGCTCCAAAACAGAGCGACAGAACATGCAGGAGCTGATCGCGCTGGAAGGGCTTGGCAAGATAGGCATCCATCCCGGCCTGGCGGCACCGCTGTCTGTCATCCTGCATGGCATTGGCGGTCAGGGCGACAATGGGGATACGGCTTCCCCTGATTGCCCGGTGCAGCCTGCGCGCCAGTTCCTCGTGATCCCGTTCCGGTTCAGAACAGGGAGAGAAGGTCTCCTCCTCGCAGCGCCGGATGATGCGGCTTGCGGTCAGACCATCCATCACCGGCATCTGCATGTCCATGAACACCAGATCGAACCGGGATTCGGTCAGACACCGGAGTGCCTCCAGTCCGTTTTCCGCCACCCGGATCCGGTGCCCATCCTGCTCCAGGATGATCCGCAGGATCTCCCGGTTGGCCTCATTGTCATCCACGATCAGCACCGACAGGCGTGAACCGTTCCAGTCCGGGGCCGTCTCCCTGCTCTCCGGGCGGTGTTCCTCAAGTCGCGAGGCCATGCCGCAGGTGATGGTGAAGAAAAAGGTGGTTCCCGCCCCCGGCTCGCTCTCGAACCAGATCTTCCCCTCCATGAGGGCGCAGAGTTCCCGGCAGATGGACAACCCCAGGCCGGTGCCGGTGGTCCGTCTTCGCCGGGAGGGATCAGCCTGGGTAAAGGCCTCGAAAAGCCGGTCCTGCCGGCCACGGGGAATACCCTCCCCGGTGTCGCTCACCCGGCACAGCAGCCGTACCCTGTCGCCATCGATGCTGTCGACATCGACGCTGATCGCCACCTCGCCCTGCTGGGTGAACTTGAGGCTGTTCCCTGCCAGGTTGATGAAAATCTGCTTGATCCGCAGGGCATCGGCAATCAGGGTTGCGGGGACTGCATCGGCAACAGTGGAACGGAAGCGGATCCCCTTTCTCGTGAACTGGTTGGAGAGCATCTCCTCCACCTCGACCAGGAGCTCACGGATGGCAAAGGGAAACTCGTCCAGAACCAGTTGCCCGGCCTCGATCTTGGACAGATCAAGCAGGTTGTTGAGCAGGTTGAGGAGGAAATGGGCCGAACGCCGGCCCGAGGCCACCAGCCTGGCCTGCTCCGGGTCCAGGTCCATGTCCCGCATCAGGTCCAGTGTACCCATGATGCCATGGAGCGGGGTCCGGATGTCGTGGCTGATATTGGCCAGCAGGCGGCTCTTCATCTCGCTGGCCGCCTGGGCCTCTTTCCGGGCCCGCACCAGTTCCTCCTCGTGCTGCTTTCTCCTGGTGATGTCGTCGACGATCCAGATCACGCCCCGGCCCGGATCCGTGCTGTCCAGGGCCTTGCCGTTGAGAGAGACCCAGAAGATGCTGCCGTCCTTCCTGCGCAGGCGCATCTCCTGTTTGAAGATCCTGTTCCTGTTGGCCGGATCGAGGAACCACTGCCCCACCTGCAGATAATCCTCCCGGTCAGGATAGACGACTTCCGTGGATTTGCCGATGACCTCGTCGGCTGACTCGTAGCCGAACATCTCCACCCCTGACTGGTTGACCCAGGCAAAACAGCGGTTGATGATGATGGCGATGCCGAACCCGGCATACTCGACCACGAACTGCAGCTTGTCGCTCTCCTCCTCGAGACGGCGGCTGATGTTCCTGCGCTCGGTGATATCCTCCTTGATGGCGATGTAGTGGGTGATCTCCCCTTCGTCGCTGAAGATGGGCGAGATGGTGGCCTCTTCCCAGAAGAGTTCGCCGTTCTTCTTGCGGTTGCAGAGCGTTCCCTTCCAGGTCCTGCCACTGCTGATGGTCTGCCAGAGATCGGCATAGACCGTCTCGTCCTGGACACCCGACTTGAGAATCCGCGGGTTTTCTCCCAGCACTTCCTCGCGGCTGTAGCCGGTGATGGTGCAGAAGTGGGGGTTGACATAGATGATCCTGCCGTCGCGGTCGGTGATCACCATGCTGTTGCCGCTCTGCTCCACGGCCTGGGAAAAGAGGCGCAGCTTGGCCTCGCTTTCGGCCAGGGCCGCCGACTGGCGCATGACGGTGCGGTGCCGCCGATCAAGGAAAAAGACCAGCAGGCAGGCAACCACCAGCATGCAGGCAAAGACCAGCAGCAGGCCGTTGTAGAGGCCGAGGTGCTGGCGGTACTTCTCATGAAACCACCTCGTGCGGACAATGTTGACAAAATGGAGGTCCGTGGTGCCGAGCGGGGCCGCAAAGAGATAGTACTCATCGTCTCCTGCCGGGGCAGCGAGAAAACCCGACTGCCGGAGACGGGACCAGGTGCCGGCACCAAAAGGCAGGGCCCGTATGTCATCCACCGGTACCTGGCGCACCTGGCGGATCCGTGCCGCAAGCTCCGGCTGGAGTGCTCCCAGGGTATACACCGCACCAGTGGCCACATCGATGAACAGGCCCTGGCTGGTGGCCAGCCCCACCCGCAGGCTGCCGGTGTCGTCCGCCTGGTGGCCGGAGAGAGAAAAAGGCGGTGTTATATCGAAAAAATCCGGTTCTATCTTCAGCACCGCCACTCCCAGGAGACGGCCGCTCTGCCGGATGCGGCGGGAAAAATAGATACCAAGCTGATGCGAGGTGACACCACGGGCCATGTAGGTGGCCTGACCCTGTTCCAGGGCCCGGGTGAAATAGGGACGGAAACCGTAATTGTTGCCGACGAAATCGGTACGGCTGGAAAAGAGGCAGGTACCGCGGCTGTCGAGAAGAAAGGCCGCCAGCACATGATCGATGGTGGCGATATTGGCAAGAATGGTATCGACCGTGGCAACCGTATCCTTGCCCGGCTCAAGCCCCCGGGCCAGCCTGGTCAGGGTGTTGAGAACGACCGGATCGTTGACGATGAGCCCGTTGAGGCCGGTGAGATCCCTGAACCGGGTCGAGAGCCGTTCCGTCTCCAGGCCGAAGAACTGCCGGTAGACGGTGATCGCGTTGCTCCGGCGCTGTCGTTCGATGTTCACCACCAGGACAAGAACGACAACAAGAATCACTGCCACGGAAATGACCGAACCGTATACGACCAGTGAGGATCTGCGCTTCATTTTTTGCAGGTGATTGTCGTTGGCGGCGGAATATATCCGGCTCAGATATCGCCAGGCCGGTCGGCGTACTCCTCGCGGATGGCGAGCCAGGCCTTTTCCTGACGTTCAAAGGAGGCGACGATGCGGGGATCGAAATGGCTGCCCCGGCCGGCGAGAATGATCTCCCTGGCCCGTTGATGGTCCATCTGTTCCTTGTAGCAGCGCCTGCTGCTGACGGCATCATAGACATCGGCCAGGGCAACGATGCGGGCGGCCACGGGAATGGCGTCTTCGCGCAACCCCTGCGGATAACCGCTGCCGTCCCATTTTTCATGATGGTACATGGCGACCTGGTAGGCGACCAGCAGGTAGTTGTCCTGGGTTTTCTCGTACAGCTCCAGCAGGATGCTGCCTCCAAAGACCGTGTGCTGCTGCATGAGGCGGAACTCCTCGGCGGTCAGCGGGCCGGGCTTGTGGAGGATGTGATCGGCCACCGAGACCTTGCCCAGGTCATGGAGGGGGCTGACCCGGGCGATCTCGTCGGCCAGGGGGACCGAAAGGCCCAGCTCCGGGTGCTCGGCCTGCAGGTCCATGGCCAGCAGCCGGGTATAGCTCTTGACCCGCTCGAGGTGAAAGCCTGTTTCCTGGCTCCGGTACTCGGCCAGTTTGGCCATGGACAGGATCAGTTCCTCCTGGCTCTCCAGCCGCAGCAGCCGCTGGCCGGCGGTGAGACGCAGGACCAGTTCATCCTGGAAAAAGGGCTTGGTCACGTAATCGTCCGCGCCCAGGCGCAGGGCCTGGATGACACTGTCGCGGTTGTCCAGGTTGGTCAGAACGATGATATAGGTGTAGCGTCGCTCGCTGCCCCGTATCCTCCGGATCAGTTCCAGGCCGTCCATCTTCGGCATGCTCAGATCCGTGATCACGTACCGGATCTCCGGATCGTCCTCGAGGAGCTGCAGGGCATGCCAGCCGTCCCTGGCCCGGAACACACTGAAGTCCTCCGCTTCCAGGGCCATGCTGAGCAGGAGCCGCTGGGAATCGTCGTCCTCGACGATGAGGATCTTGGTCTGTGTCTGTCGTGTTTCCATGGCGGAGATTCATGACGTCCCGGGAAATGTTCACAGGGCAGGTACCGCTCCTGTGCTGCACACCGCTATCACCATTCTACAACAGGAAGGATCGACAGTACAAGGCCGAACCTGGAAGATCGGCGGGTCACCTGTCGGTGTTCGCATCCACTTGCCGCTGGACACGGGATGCCGGAGACGCTATCATGGGTGCTGAGGAACAGAAAATTCCCCCACCCAGCGGATCCGGCCGGCCAGACCGGCCGGCAAGGAGTCGCGGCAATGGACGTCACCCTGCCCATGACAGACGGCACCACCGTCACCCTCCGGCCGAGCAAGATCATCGCGCTCGGCCTCAATTACCTGGAGCACATCCGGGAGAGCGGGTCGGTCAACGTGCAGAACTTCACAGACGAGGTGCCGGAAGAGCCTGTCCTCTTCGCCAAGACACCCAATGTCCTCATCGGTCCGGGCGAGACCATTATCCTGCCGGCCCTGATCGAACGCTACCATTTCGACGAACCCCGCACCGACTACGAGGGTGAGCTGGCCCTCATCATCCGGGACCGGATCAGGAACGTGTCCGAAGAGGAGGCCCTGGACCATATCCTGGGTTTCACCTGCTTCAACGACGTCAGCCAGCGCAATTTCCAGCGCTCTGACAAATCAGGCTGGTTCCGCGGCAAGTCCCTGGACACCTTCGGCCCCATCGGCCCGGTCATCGTGGGCCCCGGCGAGATCGGCGATCCGCAGAACCTGCGGATTCGCACCCGCCTCAACGGCCGCCTGGTCCAGGAGGCATCCACCAGCCAGATGATCTTCCCCATCCCGGCCATCATCGCCTTTGTCTCGGCCAACTTCACCCTGGAGCCGGGAGACATCATCTCCACCGGTACCCCCAGCGGCGTCGGCCCGCTGACCGACGGCGACGTGGTGGAAGTGGAGATCGAAAACATCGGCATTCTGCGCAATCCGGTGCGGGCGGAAAAGAGCTGAGACGTAAAAGTTCAGCAGCACGCCATCTGCACGCGCTCGCGGCTGGCCGCATAGCGGCGGACTATAGCGGCCAGCCGCGATCACGCACAGCTGACGCACTGCTGAGCTTTTACCAAAAGTATTGCTGTTTTTCGAGTAGTTGCTGATAGCGGTGAACTGTTACACTGAGACCTGCAGGATGCAGGTGAGAATACCTCCATGACCACCCACCGTAAAAAGCCCTGTGCGGAACAGTTCCGCACAGGGCTTTTTCTTCACTCATCCGGCTTTCCCGCTTATTCCGGCACGATGCGGACCGCGCCCCTGTCAGCCGAGGCGGCAAAATGGGCATAGGCCCGGAGGGCCGCCGGTACCGGTCGCTGCCGGTCCGGAGTGAAGGCCCTGTGTCCCCGCTCCTCTTCCTGCTGCCTGCGCGCCGACAGCTCCTCCCCGGAAACCAGCAGGCTGATGGACCGTGCGTTGATATCTA
>JALSNC010000305.1 GCA_026987195.1 Desulfobulbaceae bacterium
GTTCCTCCAGATGACGGGAGGTGACGAACTTGCCGTCCTGGCCGGCAAAGGGGGAATCATTGGGGATGAAGTTCATGGAGATGGTGGGGGGGTCGATCTCAATGAGCGGCAGTGGCCGGGGATCGTCTGGATCGGTGAAGGTGACGCCGACGGTGACATCCTCCATGCCGGCCACGGCAACGATATCACCGGCCACGGCGCTCTCCACCGGCACCTGCTGGTCGCCGGCAAAGGCAAAGATCTTGTTGATACGCACCGGCGACACTGTTCCATCCCGGCGGACCACGGCGACATTGCGGTTCAGGCTGATGCGGCCGTTGACCAGCTTGCCGATGCCCAGCCGGCCGAGATAGGGCGAGTAGTCGATGGTGTTGACCTGGAGCTGCAGGGGCGCGTCCGGATCACCCGACGGCGGCGGCACATGGTTGACGATCATCTCCGAGACCAGGTCCATGCCGCTCTCCGGGGTCACCTCGTCGTCGGGTTCGGCGATGGCATAGCCGGCCTTGGCAGAGGCATAGACCACCGGAAAATCGAGAATGTCGTCGGGTGCGTTGAGCCGGACCAGCAGATCGAACACCTGGTCCACCACCCAGTCACAGCGGGCGGCCGGCTTGTCGATCTTGTTGACCACCACCAGGATGGGCAGGTTGGCGGCCAGGGCCTTCTTGACCACGAAAAAGGTCTGCGGCATGGGCCCTTCCTGGGCGTCCACCAGCAGAACCGCACCGTCAGCCATGCGCAGGACCCGTTCCACCTGGCCGCCGAAATCGGCATGGCCCGGGGTGTCGATGATGTTGATCCGAAAGCTGCCGTAGGTATAAGAACCATTCTTCGAGGCAATGGTTATGCCCCGCTCCCGCTCCAGGTCCATGGAATCCATGAGCCGCTCCGCAACCTGCTGGTTGTCGCGGAACATACCGCTCTGGCGAAACAACTGATCCACGAGGGTGGTCTTGCCGTGATCAACGTGGGCGATGATGGCCACGTTCCGTATCCTGTCCTGTTCCTGATTCATAACTCTCCGTCGCGGGCCGCCGGGCGACCCTTAAAAAAATAGACCCGAACCGGGGCGGCCGATCATCTCCTGGCCCACAGACCACTGGTTCGGGAAGCGATATCATGAAAAAACGCAGACTGTACAGGAAAAACACCAAAAAAACAAGGTGAACCTCTTCGCCCGCGCAGAGGGGGGTGGCGGAGTGTCAATATTTCAATGCAGTTGCCGCCATCGGTGAACTGTTATGTTGGTGACGGCCCGGAAAACCAGCGTTCGAAATACATCTTCCGCGCCTCGGCACTGCGACGCA
>JALSNC010000306.1 GCA_026987195.1 Desulfobulbaceae bacterium
CGGGAGCTTGCACCGGACGATGTCCATGTGGCCAATGACCTGGGCCTGCTCTACCTCAATACCCGCGAGCAGGACAAGGCCATGGCCCAGTTCAGAAAGGCCCTGCAACTCGATCCGACCCATCTCGAAAGCCTCTACTATATCGGCATGATCCATGCCTCCAGGGGCGAATTCAGACAATCAGTGGAGGTCCTCGGCCAGGTGCTGAAGGCCGGCCCGTCACCAGCCCTGGCCGAACAGGTGAACCGGGAGATGGCCGCAATCCGGCAGGCCATGCAGGAACAGGAGAGGGATTAAGTATACTGTCCCGCAAGATGAACGGCCAGGGAGACCGCCGGTCACCCCTGCCGGGGCAGGATCCCACGCTGTGCCTGAAGATTTTCCAGTTTTTTATGGCAGGAATTGAGGTGTAAACCACTAAAAGATTAACAACCCGCCAATACCATGGTACCTTACAAGGCACCCTGAAGACAAGGTGCCACTGCCTGCCGTCGCAGGGGCCTGTCTTCCGCCTTCTGCCACTGACAGAGCCATGATCCGCGCAACCGGTGACGGAAATCAGCAATCTGCGGATAACGCGGAACGTCTCCTGGAGCTGGTCCGCCGCCTGACCAGGGAGCTGCATCCCCATGCCGTGACCCTGCCGGAGATCGGCCTGGATTCCCTGCTCGACCGCGACCTGGGCCTGGACAGCCTGGCCCGGGTGGAGCTGCTCAACCGGATCGAGGACACCTTCGCGGTCCGCCTGCCGGAACAGGTCCTGGCTTCCGCCGAGACCCCGCGCGAGCTCCTGCGGTACCTGCAGCAGGGCCGCCGGCGTCCCCTGCCTGCCGCCTCGCCGGTGCCCCTTCCCGTTGAAGACGGAGAACAGGGCGAGATCGCACCCCATGCCGCCACCACCCTCGTCGAGGTCCTGGCCGCCCATGTCGCCTCCCGGCCGGAGCGGCTGCACCTGCTCCTCGAGTCCGGTGATTCTGGCGACCAGCTCCTCTCCTTCCGTACCCTCGAACATGGCGCACGGGCCATGGCCGCCGGCCTGCAGACGCATGATCTGCAACCCGGGGAGATGGTGGCCGTCATGCTGCCCACGGGCCTGGAATATTTTTTCACTTTTTTCGGTATCCTGCTGGCAGGCGGTGTGCCGGTTCCCCTCTACCCTCCTGCCCGTCCCTCGCAGATCGAGGAACATCTGCGGCGGCACCAGGGTATTCTGAACAACTGCGGCGCCCGTTTCCTGATCACCGATCCGCGGGTCAAGGGGGTGGCCGGCCTGCTCAAGGGCGGGGTCGACGCCCTGGAACTGGTCGGGACGGTGGCGGAATTCCGGGGCGAAGCAGAAGGATTCACGCCGGTGCCGGTGGCGGCCGACGACATCGCCTTTCTCCAGTACACCTCGGGGTCCACCGGTGATCCCAAGGGCGTTGTCCTGACCCATGCCAACCTGCTGGCCAATATCCGGGCCATGGGCCAGGCCTGCGCCGTAACGGCCGACGACGTCTTTGTGAGCTGGCTGCCCCTGTACCACGACATGGGACTGATCGGCGCCTGGCTGGGCAGCCTCTACCACGGCTGCCGCCTGGTGATCATGGCGCCGCTCTCCTTTCTCGCCCGCCCCGAACGCTGGCTGTCGGCCATCACCCGGCACCGGGGCACCCTGTCCGCCTCTCCCAACTTCGGTTACGAATTCTGCTGCCGGAGGATCGATGCCGATACCCTTGAACAACTGGACCTCTCCTCATGGCGCATGGCCTTCAACGGCGCCGAACCGGTGAGCCCGGTGACCATTGACAACTTCTGCGAGCGCTTTGCCCGCTGCGGCTTCCGCAGACAGGCCATGACCCCGGTCTACGGCCTGGCCGAGTCCTCGGTGGGTCTGGTCTTTCCGCCGCCGGACCGCGGCCCGGTCATCGACCGTGTCCGGCGGACTCCTCTTGCCGGCAGCGGCCGTGCCCTGCCGGCTGCGGCAGAGGATGCCACGGCCCTGCGTTTTGTCGGCTGCGGCTATCCCCTGCCCGGCCACCAGGTCCGGGTGGTCGACGAAAGCGACCGGGAACTGCCGGAGCGCCACCAGGGCCGCCTCCAGTTCAAGGGTCCGTCGGCCACCTCCGGCTACTTCCGCAACCCGGAACAGACCCGCAACCTGTTCCATGGCCAGTGGCTCGATACCGGCGACCTGGCCTATATCGCCGCAGGCGAAGTCTTTCTCACCGGCCGGGTCAAGGAGATCATCATCCGTGGCGGCAGAAACATCTACCCGCACGAGCTGGAAGCAGCGGTCAACGACATCGAGGGGATCCGCCGGGGATGCACGGCGGTCTTTGGCTCCACGGATCCGGAGACCGGCACCGAACGGCTGGTAGTGCTGGCCGAATCCCGGAAAAAGGACGAGCCGTCCCTGGAGCGGATGCGGCGGCAGATCACCGAGATCACCGTCGACCTGCTCGGCGCGCCGCCCGATGACGTGGTCATCGCGCCGCCGGGCACCGTGCTCAAGACCTCCAGCGGCAAGATCCGCCGCACGGCCTGCCGGGCCCTCTACGAAGCAGATCAACTCGACCGGCCGCAGCGGGCGGTCTGGCTGCAGCTCTTCCGCCTCTTCCTGGCCGGACTGATCCCCCGCGGCCGCCGTCTCCTGCGCAGGACCGGCGAGTATCTGTACGCAGCCTGGTGCTGGCTGCTGCTGGCCGCTGGCGCCACCCTGGCCTGGCCGCTGGTGGTCATCCTGCCTGCACGTCCGGCCCGGATGCTGACACGGCGCATCCTGCGGCTGCTGGCCTTCCTCAGTGGCACCAGGATAACGCTCCGCGGCAGGGAGAACCTGGAGGGAACCGGCCCCTGTATCCTGGTGGCCAACCATGCCAGTTACCTGGACGGGCTGATCCTTGCCGCTGCCCTGCCGGCTCTTCCGGCCTTTGTCGCCAAGGCGGAACTGGCGGGCCGGCTGCCGCTCCGCCTCTTTCTCTCGCGGCTGGGGGTCGTCTTCGTGGAACGGTTCGACTTTGAAAAGGGAGTGGAGGATACGCGCCGCATCAGCCGCATGGTGAAGGCGGGCAGACAGGTTCTCTTCTTTGCCGAAGGAACCCTCCAGCGCATGCCCGGCCTGCTGCCCTTCCAGATGGGCGCGTTCGTGATCGCGGCAAAGGAGGGCGTGCCGGTGATCCCGGTGACCATTCGCGGCACCCGCAACAAACTGCGGGGCGATTCCTGGTTTCCCCGCCGGGGAGCGGTGAGCATCACCATCGGCGCGCCCGTGGCACCAGGGGGAGCCGGATGGAACGCGGCCATCGGGCTCCGGGACCGGGTGCGGGAGGAGATCCTGCGCAGCCTGGGTGAACCGGATCTTGCCGGCGTCTACACATCGCTCAGCCAGATGGAGATCGACCGGCCGGAGGGCTGAGACCAGGATCACACTCCAGGCCGGCGTTCCCCTCAGAGCAAAAAACACGGGAAGTTCAGAGGAGTTGAACTGTTACCTGTCAGACGCCCCTGCCACCCGCCAGGAGGGAGGATGTCATGCAGTCAACACAGCCGACCAGCCACCGGTTCATCCGGGCCGAGGAGGCGGAAAGCCTGAGCGGCCTGTTCCTGCGCCGGACCGAACTGACCCCGGAGTCGCCCGCCTTTCACCAGTTCGACCGGAGGCGACAGCAGTGGATCACCCATAGCTGGAGGGAGATGCGCCAGCGGGTCGCCCGCTGGCAGCAGGGCCTGGCCCGGGAATCACTGGCCCCCGGTGACCGGGTGGCGCTGTTGCTGGCCAACTCGGTGGAATGGGTCTGCTGCGAGCAGGCGGCCATGTCCCTGGGCCTGGTTGTGGTGCCCCTCTACACCTGGGACAGCCCGGAAAACCTTGCCTGGCTGCTTGCCGACTCCGGCGCGCGGCTGCTGCTTACCGGCACCTGGCACCAGTGGGGCATGCTCCTGCCCCATGTGCACCTGTTCCCGGACCTGGCAAAGGTTCTCTGCCTGGAGGAGGACGTCGATGCCAACGGTCCCGTCCCCCTGGTCCCGGTACCGACGTGGCTGCCCCGGGAGGCGGAGATGGAGCCGCCCGCCTCTCTCCGGCCCGACGACGTGGCCACCATCGTCTACACGTCGGGCACCACCGGGCCGCCCAAGGGCGTCATGCTGACGCACCGGAATATCCTCTGGAATGCGGATGCGCTGCAGCAGGTGGTTCCCAGCTATCCCTCGGATGTCCTTCTCTCGTTTCTGCCGCTTTCACACAGTTTCGAGCGCACCGTCGGCTACTACGCCCCCATGATGGCGGGCAGCTCCATTGCCTATGTCCGTTCCGTCAAGCAGTTGGGCGAGGATCTCCTGGCCATCCGGCCGACGATCCTCATCTCGGTGCCGCGGATCTTTGAAAAACTCCACGCCCGCGTGGAGAAGCGGGTGGCGGCCAAAGGAGTGATTGCCCGCCGCCTCCTCGAGCTGACCGTGGAGACCGGATGGCAGTGGTTCTGTTACCGCCAGGGCCGGGCCCCGAAACCGGGGCTGGGGACCCGCATTCTGCATCCGCTCCTGCAGCGGCTGGTGGCGAAAAAGATCCGGGACCGCCTGGGCGGCCGCCTGCGCTTCGCCGCCAGCGGCGGTGCCCCTCTGCAGGAGCCGGTGGCCAGGTTCCTGCTCAGCCTGGGCATCCCCCTGCTGCAGGGCTACGGCCTCACCGAGGCGGCGCCGGTGATCAGTACCAATACCCTGGAAAGAAACGACCCGGCCTCGGTGGGCCCGCCCCTGCCCGGGGTCCAATGCCGGATCGGCAAAGATCGCGAGCTGCTGGTCAGGAGCCCGGGGGTGATGGCGGGATACTGGAACCGTCCGGAGCAGAGCAGGCAGGCCGTCGACAGCCGGGGCTGGCTCCGCACCGGTGACGTGGTGGAGATCAGGGACAACATGCTCTACATCCGCGGACGGCTCAAGGAGATCCTGGTCACCTCCACCGGCGAAAAGGTGGCGCCCGTGGACCTGGAGACGGCCATCAGGGCCGATCCCCTTGTCGAGCAGGTCATGGTGGTGGGCGAAGGCAGGCCCTATATTGCCGCCCTCCTGGTCCTGCGCAGAGAGCCCTGGCATGAACTGGCCGCGGAACTGGGCATTGACGGCGATGACCCCGCATCCCTGCGGAACGAGGCCGCGACCCGGGCCGTTCTCGACCGGATCGGGCCGCGGATGCGGAAATTTCCCGCACCGGCCAGGGTCCGGGCCGTGGCCCTGCTGCCCGAGCCCTGGAGCATCGACAACGGCCTCCTGACGCCGACCCTGAAACTGCGACGCCGGCGGATCGAGCAGCGCTTTGCCGGTACCATCCGGGAGTTGTACGGGGGACAGGATATCCCCGGATAAGGAGCATGGGAGACCTGACCCACAGGAAGACACCATAAGCGGAACACTGACAGGAGACGAACTTGGGCCGGACAGACACGCTGGGTCCCAGCAGCCGCAGCATGTGGCGCAGACACCTCTATATCATCATCTTTGAATCCGACACGCGGGCGGGCCGGCTCTTCGACCTGGCCCTGATCCTTGCCATCGCCCTCAGCGTGCTCGTGGTCATGCTGGACAGTGTCCAGTCCTTCCAGCTCCGGTATGCCCGCTGGCTCCGGGCGGCCGAGTGGTTCTTCACCCTGCTCTTCACCCTGGAATACCTGTTCCGCCTGCTCTGCGTGGACCGGCCGGGCCGGTACGCGCGATCCTTCTTCGGTGTCATCGACCTGATGGCCGTCCTGCCCACCTATTTCGCCATCTTCCTGCCCCAGGCCTCCCTGGCCGTGGTGATCCGGGTGCTGCGCATCCTGCGGGTCTTCAGAATCCTCAAGCTGGGGGCCTACCTGGGCGAGGCCGATGTCCTCATGCAGTCACTTGCGGCAAGCCGGAAGAAGATCGAGGTCTTTCTGTTTGCGGTCCTGCTGCTGGTGATCATCTTCGGTTCGCTGATGTACCTGATCGAGGGCGGGGAAAACGGCTTCACCTCGATTCCGCGCTCCATCTACTGGGCCATCGTCACCCTGACCACGGTGGGCTACGGTGACATCGCTCCCAGGACACCCCTGGGCCAGGCCCTGGCGTCGGTGATCATGATCTGCGGCTACGGCATCATCGCCGTGCCCACCGGTATCGTCTCCGCCGAGGTGGTCCGGGCCTCGGGCGCCGGCAGGGAGTACCGCCTCTGCCCCCGCTGCGGCGACCGGTTCCACGACAACAACGCTGTGTTCTGCAAGAGCTGCGGCAGGGAACTGCCGCCAGGTGGATAGATCAGGAAGTGATAATGCGGTATTGCGGCCGCTGCAGGTGCGTCCCCCGACACCGGGGACAGCGGCCGGGCGG
>JALSNC010000307.1 GCA_026987195.1 Desulfobulbaceae bacterium
TCTGCGACATTTCCTTTTCTCCTTTCACCATCTGTCTTCTAAAATTTTTGAATAATATCTCACTGTTCAGATAGTGAAAGCGATCAATTGCTATTGTCCAAAAAGTGGGACCACCTCAAGGCCAACGGCATCACCATCCGCGAGTACGGTTTCTTCGGCGGCAACGTCCAGTACGTGGACGGCGTGGACTCCGACTACGCCGCGAACGGCGTCTACCACCCGGACACCAAACCGACCGGCGAGGTGCTCACCCCGGGCTACCTCTACGAGGTGAAGAACATCCCCGACTTCAACAAGACCTCGGACACGCGGGTCGAACTCGTGGGGGTGATCAAGATATGACCCCCACGAGTCCGACGGTTGATTGGTTAGCTGGTTTCTGGTGCCTGGTTGGAAGGGTCGGTGTGCTGGTGCCTTGGTTCTGGTTCGCGGCAGCCATGCAAATGGTGGTGGGAGAAAAACTAGAAACCATCAAACCAGGAACCAGTCAACCGCGAAGCGACTGAAAGGAGCGAAGCCATGTCCATCTCGCGCGAGACCTTCGACCCGGCCAAGAACTACAAGCGGATCCGCTACCACCAGGACCGGGACCTGCTCGACTCGGAGCTCAACGAGCAGCAGGACATCATCAACCACGAGCGCAAGAAGCTGGCCGACATCCTCTTCAAGGAGGGGGCGGTCATCAGCGGGCTCGGCGTGACCGTGGCCGACAACGTGCTCACCGTGGCCGAGGGGGTGGTCTACATCGACGGGCACGTCGAGCAGGTGCCGGGCGCGGTGTTGACCTACGATCCGGCCAAGACCTCGGGGGCCGACTACGTCTACGTCGAGCTGCTCAAGTACAACTACGGCTACAACCAGGACGCCACGCTCATCAACCCGGCCACCGGCGAGCCCACCGCCGAGCGGGAGAAGTGGGTCCTCTCGCTCAAGGACCACGACACCACGGGCGAGACGCTGCCCAACAACGTCACCGAACGGAAGGTGGTCCCGGTCTACAAGTTCGACCGGGAGAGCGGCGACGTCACGCCGACGGTCCAGCAGAAGTCCAACATGTACCTGCGGGACCTCCTGGGGACGCTTCCCGGCAGCCGCATCACCGTGGCCTCGATCACCGAGGACCAGCTCTCCTTCGCCGCCGCCGAGGGGCTCAACTCCCTCCTGCAGAACCTGGCCGAGCGGACCTTCGACCAGGCCGGCAGCTACCTGGTCAAGGGGCTCGACAGCTTCATCGGCGACAACGACGGGGAGAACGTGGAGGTGATCACCAACGCCGGGCGGGCCTACGTCCAGGGCTACCGCCTGCAGAAGGACCTGCCCACCACCACGCTGGTCCCCAAGTCCGTCGCCACCAAGTCGGTGCGCGGCGAGCAGAAGACCTTCAACGTCGGGCAGCGGCGCTACGCGCTCAACAGCACGCCCCTCAAGGAGACCACCCAGGTCGAGGCCATCGTCGAGATCGTCTCCAACATCACCCGCGGTTCCGTCGGGGGCGGCGAGGACCTGCTCGTCCCCAACCCGGTGGTGGACATCCTCGAGGTGAGCCAGGGCTCCACCGTCTTCCAGGAAGGCGTGGACTGGCAGCAGTCCGGCAACTACGTGGACTGGCTCGGTTCGGGGAACGAGCCGGCCATCGGCACCACCTACACCGTGCGCTGGACCTACACCAAGCAGATGATCAAGGGCACGGACTACGTGGACGGCGGTTGGTTCGGCGAGTCGGGCCATCCCGCGCCGGGCGAATACTTCTACCTGGTCACCGCCCTGGACGGTTCCGGCGAGACCGGGTACGACCCCGCGCAGGTCGTCTCCCGCGACACCCTGGCCGGGGAGATCAACAAGCTCTCCTGGCTGCCCGTCAACGGGGCCACCGGCTACCGCATCTATCGCGGCACGCAGAACACGGACCGCGCGGACTTCCAGCTGCTCAAGGAGGTCCCGGCCGGCGTCACGTCCTACGTGGACGACGGCGTGGACGAGATCACCGGCGGCAACCCGCCCGCGTCCTCCACCGCCGGCGTGTCCATGTCGCAGGTGAGCATCGCCCTGGACAACCTGAGCATCATCAACTTCGGCCGCCCGGGACTCGGCGACGAGCCGGTGGACGGCTCCAACTGCAGCGTGGACTACGACTACTACCTGGGCCGCAAAGACGTCATCTACGCCACCACGAAGGAGATCAAGCGCCTGGAGGGCGCGCCGTCGGACTTCCCGAAGCTGCCCATCGTGCCCGAGGGGACCCTGGGGCTGTGCAGCGTCGATTGCCCGCCGAACTCCGTGGACATGACGGTCCAGAACTTCGGCCTGACCCGCGTCACCATGGACCAGATCCACGAGATCATCAAGGACGTGGAGGACCTGAAGTACAACGACGCGCAGTTCCAGATGAACAACGAGCTGCAGAACCGCGACGCCCAGACCAAGAAGGGCATCTACTCGGACGACTTCTCCAACGACGCCCAGTCGGACATCTACCACGACGAGTGGAGCGCCCGCATCGACCCCGTGCGCCAGTTCGTGGCCCCGGACCGCGCCTCCACGCCCAACGTGCTGGAGGTGGACCAGGCGGCCAGCAACGCGCTGTTCAAGGGGAGCCTGGCCCTCCTGCCGGGAACCGAGCGCGTGCTCATCGAGCAGACCGACTGGTCCGAGGAGAAGAACATCAACCCCTACGCGGTCTTCGACAAGCCCGAGGCCTCGGTGGAGGTCACGCCCAACATCGGCCGCCGCGGCCAGACCGGCATCGCGGTGACCGGCTCCAACTTCACGCCCAACGCCACGGACATCACCATCCGCTGCGACGGTCGGGTGGTCGCCTCCGGCGTGAGCGCGGACGCCGCCGGGCGGGTGACCGCGTCCTTCGTCATCCCCTCCAACGTCCGCAACGGCAACCGGATCGTCGAGGTGACCGACGGGACCTATTCCGCCCAGACCAACCTGCAGGTCAACGATCCCCTGGTCATCACCCGCATCCAGCGCATCGTGGTGAACCGCACCATCGTGCGCCGGCAGACCATCGTGCAGAGGATTCCGCCCCGCATCATCCGGGTACCGGTCGTCCGTACCGTATGGCGCTGGAGATGGCGGTGGCGCAGGCGCGATCCCCTGGCCCAGACCTTCAGCTTCACCCAGAACCGCGTCATCTCGGCCGTGGGCGTTCATTTCACCCAGAAGGACGCCTCCATCCCGGTCACCGTCCAGATCCGCGGCGTGACCACCGGCCTGCCCAACGAGGTGGTCCTGGCCGAAAAGGTGGTCTCTCCCGACGAGATCAACCTGGGCGGGGAAACCAAGATCACCTTCGACGATCCCTTCTACGCCGAGGCAAACACCAGCTACGCGGTGGTGCTTCTCACCAACAGCACGAACTACCGCGTGCGCATCGCCACGCTTGGCCAGATGGGACAGAACGGCGTCATCACCCGACAGACCTACGCCGCGGGCGTGCTGCTGGAGAGCTCCAATGCCGAGACCTGGACGCCCCTCAACGGCTCCGACCTCACCATGAAGATCTACGGCTACGATTTCCAGCCCACCGGCGAGGTCCGCTTCCTGCCCGTCACCGGCGTGCAGTTCTCCGACCTCAACCTGGACGAGTACTCCTCCATCCCGGAAGGGACCGGCATCGTGTGGGAATACTCCACCGACGGCGGCGTCACCTGGGACGCCATCGTGCCGGCCGAGGAGGAACGTCTGCCGAACCTGGCCGCCGAGGTCCTGGTGCGGGCCGTCTTCGAGAGCTCCGCGGTCAACGACTCGCCGGCCCTCAACTACAAGGACGTGAACCTCGTCGGCTACCTCAACAACACCACCGGCGCCTACATCACGCGGGAGAACGAGCTGACCCAGGGCGTGGAGTCCACCAAGGTCTATACCCAGATGCACATCCCCAGCGGCACCACCGTCAACTGGTTCGCCTCCAACGACGGCGGCGCCACCTGGGAGCCGATGTCCATCGAGTCCACGCGGGAGATCGACCAGGAATGGACCGAGTACACCCTGACCCGGACCTTCTCCGACCCGACGGGAAACAAGGTCCGCTACAAGGCGGAGATGACCGGCAACAACCTGGTCTACCCGCGCATCCACACCCTCGGGGCGACCCTATCGTAGTGCCTGGTGCCTGGTTACTTGGTGTCTGGTTGCTTGGAGAGGTAGTTGATGAAACCGCCGATGAGACGAGAGACGGAGTGAGCGAGATGATAGCACTCGTCAAACTGATCGCGCGAGATGTATCCGAGTTCCAAAGCGACGTGCAGGTGGCTTTGGACTTCCAGTGCGGAGCCGTTGGCAATGCCAAGAAAACTGATGAACTCCTTGCGGCTGTTTCTGCCGAACCCTTCGGCGATGTTCGCCATGATGGATACGGCTGCTCTTTGAATCTGGTCCCGCAAGCCGAAGTCTCTTGCAAATGGCTCTCCGGCGGTAAGCCGGTAGATCAAAACAGTCAGCTTCTTGGCTTCCTGCCAGCTTTGAATGTCCTCGAAACGCTCGATTTTCATGCCGTCAATTTACCAAAAAACCAGACACCAGCAAACCAGAAACCAGATACGGGAGCGAAGCGACCATGATCGTCCGGCGACAAGGAGGCATGACCGAGTTCATCCCCTCGCCCCGTGAGAAGCGGGAGGGGCTGATCCGCGACCACGCGCTCGAGCTCCTCGCCAACCTGGACGCCCGGCTGCGCCGCATCGAAGAGGCGCTCGGCCTGCCGCAGGAAGGCGCGAGGGCCTTCGCCGGCGTCATGGCGCGCATCCGGCGCGAGGAGCAGGAGACGCAGCTGATCAACGAAGAGCTTCGCTCTTCGGGTGTTCTGGTGTCTGGTTCGTTGGTGCCTGGTCACCCGACTCCTCCTTTGAAACTGAAAAACCAGACACCAGTAACCAGTCAACCAGAAACCGGAGCGACCGAAGGGAGCGACCGACCATGAGCATCACCATCCAGAGCAACACGGACACCGTCCTGGAACTGCCCGGCCTGGCGGGCACCCTCGGACCGGGGAAGACCGTGACCGTACCGGCCATGACCGAAGACCTCGTGCGGGCCGTGGACCTCGGGCTCCTGCTGGTCCCTTCCGGGGCCGAGCCGCCGCCCGGGCTGCCGCCGGTGCTGTTCGAGCACCGCTATCCGCACGTGCTGCCGCTTTCGGCCGACCGCGCCTACTACGTGCGGGTGCTCCGCGCACCCGGCGGCTTCCACGACGGGACCCGCCTCAGGGACTTCGTGGCCTACTACGGCGACGGGGACGGCATGAGCTGCGCCTTCTCAGACGACGGGCTCGCCTGGGACAACGAGAAGAAGGTCTCCGGCATCGCGGAGAGCGGCTACCACGTGGTCTGCGCTCTCGAGGCCCCGGACCGCCTGCGCATCCTCTACTGGGACCCGGACGTCCCCGACCAGCCCTACAACATGGCCGGTCTGAGGACCGCCGTGTGCAACCCGAAGACCATTGCTGCCGCCTTCACGGAGGACGCGGCCTGCACCGGGAACCTGGTCACCGGGGGCGGCGATCCCGCCTGGAACCGGGGGCACTACGGGCCGTCCTTCCTCTGGTACAACCCGGAGCCCACGTCCATCCCCGGCAGGCCATTCACCTGGCGCTACGCGCTCCTTTTCATCGCCACCACGGGCGGCAACGACAGCCTCGGGCTCGGGTACTCGGACGACGCGCTGGACTGGCGGCTGTACGGCGACGGCCCCGTCCTCTCCGGCCTGGCCGACATCCAGCCCTGGGAGGGCGACAACGGCTACGTCTCCGCGGCCCACGTGGAGCGCCTGGCCGACGGCCGCTGGTGGATGCTCTACTCCGGCGGCCCGGCCGGGAACGCCGGCATCGGCTACGCCTGGTCCTGGGACCGCATCCACTGGACGAAGGCCGCCTTCAATCCCGTGTTTCGGAACGGCCAAGGAGCCTTCCTGGAACGGTGCTACACGCCCAGCCTCGTGCGGGACGTCGACGGCTCCCTGCTGCTCTACCGCTCGGGACGCGACGACTCCTCCTACCGCACCTTCGTCTCGCGCCTCAGGGCCCAGACCCTCGACTGGCAGGACCTGCTGGCCGCCGACCACCTGGGCCAGGGGCTCGCCCCCCGGAGCGCCGTCCGGCGCGGCAGGGGTTCCGAGGCCGAACGGGACGCCGCCATCCCCAACCCGGCCCTGGGCGACGAGTGGTTCAACACCGACCTCTCCGGCGGCGGGAAGTGGGAGAAGT
>JALSNC010000308.1 GCA_026987195.1 Desulfobulbaceae bacterium
CCGCCTTCTCCTTTGCCGACAAACTGCCCCTTGTCCGCTGCCCCCCATGAACGGGCTCAAGGTAGTTGCCGATAGCGGTAAACCGGTCCAGATCCCTCTCCCCTGGCCCCTGCCTTCTGATAAAAAAAGGGCGACCGGTCACCCGGTCGCCCCTGAGCGTGTCAGCAGCCTGGCAGATCTTAGCAGCCGAAGGCCTTCTGCAGGTTGGGGATGGTCTGCTTTTTACGGCTCATCATGCCCTCGATCCACATGGAGTCACCATCCAGCTTGGTACCGAAAGCGTTCTCGATCAGGGCGGGATCGTCGGAAACCACCAGCAGGTCGGTGCCCTCCTTGACCACGTCGGTGAGCATCAGCAGAATGGTGTGATGCCCGCCAGCGGCCTTCTGCTCCTTCATGGCATTGAGCAGATCCTCGCGGATATCGGCAACCTGGTCCAGGGTGGCCAGCTCGAGCTGACCGCAGCCCACCTTGTTGCCGTTCATGTCAAAGTCCTTGTAGTCGCGGTTCAGAAGATCCTTGGCCGGAACACCGTCCACGGAGCTCTTGGCCTTGAGCATGTCCATGAACAGGGAATCGGTATCGTCTACACCGGCGATCTCCTTGAGCTCGGCAACGGCCTTCTTGTCTTCCTCGGTGCAGGTGGGCGACTTGAAGTTGACCGTGTCGCTGAGGATGGCGGAGAGCATCAGGCCGGCAACCTTGGGATCCAGGGTCACGCCCTCGATGTCGTAGAGCTGCTTGAGGACGGTGCCGCTGCAGCCCACCGGCTTGACGCAGCAGAAGATGGGATTGTTGGTGGTGACGTCACCGATCTTGTGGTGATCGACAATGGCAACCACCTCGCCGTCGCTCAGGTTGTCGGGAGCCTGGGCGAGATCGCTGTGATCGACCAGGGCGATCTTCTTGCCGGTGGCATCGGTCATGATCTCGGGGGTGGAAACGCCAAAGCGCTCCAGCACGGTTACGGTCTCGGGATTCAGGTCGCCCTGGATAACGGGGATATAGTCTTCGCCCTTGGCCTTCATCAGCTCGGCATAGGCGATGGCAGCGGTGACAGAGTCAGTATCGGGATTCTTGTGACCTACGACATAGACAGACATGATTTCAATCCTCCTTAAAAAACGGTTGCAAGAGCATACCCCGCCAGGGATATACAAAGTTCCTCCTGATTCCAGCACAAATTCAGCAAACGAGCGAAATCTTAGTCCGTTCCCCCTGGAGCGTCAAGTAGAAAAAGGTTAGAATCCTGTTAAGATAAGCTCACTTTATCGAGTTCATAACAAGAATTTAATCTCCATGCCCTGTCCGGCAATTTGGCGGCAGGGCTTTTTTTCTTTTTTCTTTCCCCGCGCTATCTGCTACATTGAAGGATTGAAACAACGCAGCGGTACGCCTCCGCAGACACCGCACGGCATCTTTGTTTCGCCTAGCTCCTCGTCGGTCCCCCCTCACGGGATGGCTAACCATCGGGGTGTCCGACCAAAATGGTGTAAGCGCTCTCAGGGGCCGCAGATTTGTGCAGGCGTGCCTGGCCGCGGGCAAGCGACCGCAGGGAGACTCCGATAGCCTACCTATGCGGGCAGGTAGGACCGTGCAAAGAGGCAAGCGAAGACTCCGTGCGGTTCCTGTGAGCGCTTACCCTCGTCGTCTGGTCGCTCCCGGCCAAGGGCCGACCACAACCCGTCACTGCCATGACCGAACCCGACAGGGACAGCCAGCGCCCGGACAGGAAAAGGAAAAAAAGCGGCCTGCGCCGGCCCTTTTTTCTGCTTCTGCCGGTGATCGCCGGCCTCGGCCTGGTCTGGCTGCTGCGGCAGCCCGGCGCCCCTCCCCCTGCCGGGCCCGGCAGCGAAAAGCCCGCCACGGCGACCCTTCCGGCACCGACGCCGGCAGCCACCGAAAAGGCGACACCCCGCACACCAGCACCACTGTCGGCAAAGGAGCAGCCGTCTGCGCCGGGGCCCCCGGCCGCAGAAAATATCCCTGCCTCGCAGCAGGAGATCCAGGCCTCGGTGGAGCAGGTACAGAGCCGGCTCACCCCTCCGCAGTGCACTGCAGTGGCCCGAAGGCTGCACCGCTTTTTCTCTGGCCTGGACGAAAAATCCTATATCCGCGAATTCCGGCTCGACCGGCCTGCCCAGGAATATTTTCTCGCCCTGGCCGCCAAGCTGCTCGACAACCCGCCGGTGGTGGTCCGGGAATCGGACGACCTCTACACCATCCTCACCAACATGGCCCACTTTTTCCGCATCATCGGCAGCCGGAACATCGTCGTCATGAAGGCGATAATGCACCGGGAACGGGCCAACATGGAGGATGTGCTGGCCGACCTCTTCCTCTGGAGCGTCAACGGCACCTGCCACAGCGATATCTTTCCCCTGGTCGCACCCCTGGACGAGGTCTACGAGTATGCGGGCTTCTTTCTCAACACCCTGGGCGGCCGATCCTACCTGTTCCGCCGGGAATCGGGCACCCGCCTGCTCGTCAACTACTACTCGGTCCTGGTCATCGACCGGGCCAACCGCGAGGGTATCAACCGCCACGGTATCGACCTCGCCCACATCCTGCCGCTGCTCACCCGGGAGATCGAGGCCACCAACCAGCTCATCTACCGGGAGACCTACCTGGACAACCTCTACGACCTGATGGAACAATATCCTGTCCAGGAGTAAAAGTGCCGGCATTTCAGGTAGAAGTAACGGTAATTCAGGCTAGTTGCCCATAACGGTGCACTGTTACTGTTTCAGAACAGTTGCCCCTGGCGATGAACTGATACAAAAAAGGCCGGAAGCGATCTTCCGGCCTTTCTCCTGTCCGCTTCTACCTCAGTCGGTTCAGTCACGACTGGTGCCGAAGAAACGGAGCAACATGAGGAAGAGGTTGATGAAGTCGAGATAAAGCGCCAGGGCACCGATGATCGAGCCCTTGCGGATGGCCGCCTCGCCCTGCTCCATGATCCCCTGCTCGCCCATCTGTTTGATCTTCTGGACGTCATAAGCGGTAAGACCGACAAAGACCAGGACACCGATCACGGAAATCGCCCAGTAGAGGCTGGAACTTTTCAGAAAGATGTTGACGATGGAGGCCAGGATGATGCCGATCAGCCCCATGAACATGAACGAGCCCACCCCGGACAGGTCCCTCTTGGTGACCAGCCCGTAGACCGCCATGGCCCCGAACATGCCGGCAGTGATGAGAAAGGTGCCGCCGATGGATGTCCTGGTATAGGCCAGAAAGATGGCGGACAGGGTCAGGCCGTTGAGCAGGGAATAGGCGAGGAAGAGTCCTGTCGCTGTCGCGGCCTGGATCTTCTCTATCCGCGCCGACAGGTAAAAGACCATGCCCAGCTCGGCGATGATGAGGATGAAAAAGATGGGACTTGCGACAATGGTCAGGGCCAGGCCCGAGGAAGCAGTGAAGAAGGCGACCACCCCGGTAATACCGAGGCCGATGGCCATCCAGTTGAAGACCTTGGCCAGAAAAACCGTTGACGCCTCGAGCCGCGCTTGCGCGACCGTCATCGAGTTGGTACCGTACTGTGTCTGCTGCATAGGAATATTCTCCTTGAATGTCTCTTTCCGGGGTACTGCACTGTGGAGGTTTGACAACAACCTGATACGTACCCCCTATTCTAACCACTCTCCCCGGGAAGGCAACTTTTTCCGGAGCCGGAACAATGAAAATAGCAATCAGTGGCAAAGGCGGTGTCGGCAAGACCACCATCATGGCCCTGCTCGCCCGTGAATTCAGGAAGAGAGGCCGGGACGTACTGGTCATCGACGCCGATCCCAGCCCGCATATGGCCCAGACCCTTGGTATCCGCGACATCGGGCGGGCCCGGCCCATCGCAGAAATGACCGAACTCCTGGCCGAACGGGCCGGCAAGACACCCGGCTCGCCCTTCTACCAGCTCAACCCCAGGGTGGACGACCTGCTGCGCGATTTCATGATCGAGGAGGACGGCTACAGGCTCATGGTCCTGGGCGCCATCCAGACGGCGGAGGGTGGTTGCGCATGTCCCGAGAACCAGGTACTGCGCATGATGCTCAAGAAGATGCTGCTCAACCCGAAAGAGGTGGTGCTGCTGGACATGGAGGCCGGAGTGGAACACCTGGGCCGGGGTACGGTGGCCGGCGCCGATATCCTCCTGATCGTGGTCATTCCCTCCCGCTCCAGCATCCGCACGGCCAGGAAGATCCGCGAGCTGGCCGAGCAGGTGAAGATCCCCAGGATCGGCTATGTGGGCAACCTGGTCCGGGACGACGAGGACCGCGAATTCCTGGCCCGGGAACTGGGTGAGGAGCCCCTGGCCTTTTTCCCCGATTCTGACGCCATCAGGAAGACCGAACGGGACGACCGGCCCATCATCGGCGTGGAGGAAGAACTGGACGATGCGCCGCAGCGGCTCCTGCAGGCCATCCTCGGGGAACGCCGATAAAAATCCGGCAGCCCGCCGCCTACGCCCGCTCATAAAAGTTCAGCAGCACGCCATCTGCACGCGCTCGCGGCTGGCCGCATAGCGGGCTTGAGAGGACCAGCCACGATCACGCACAGCTGACGCACTGCTGAACTTTTACCAAAAGAGTCGGTCTTTTCAGGTGGTTGCCTATAGCGGTGAACTATTGCACCCGCTCAATAGGCCCCCTTGCCGCTGAACATGCAGCGGATCGTCTTCAGGATGATCTTGAGATCGTTGCGCAGTGAAAAGTTGAGCACATACCAGTCGTCGAGCTCCACCCGTTCCTGGTAGTCGTCGATATCGCTGCGTTTCATGACCTGCCATGGCCCGGTGATACCGGGTTTCATGGAACAGTACCTGCCTGCGCTCTGTTCGCCGTTGCCCTTGTAATATTCTTCCAGCTCCCTGCCGACAATGGGCCGGGCGCCCACCACGCTCATCTCCCCCCTGAGCACGTTGATGAACTGCGGAAACTCGTCCAGGCTGGTGCGGCGCAGGAAACGGCCGATCCTGGTGATGCGGGGATCGTTCTTCAGCTTGAAGTGCTGTGCCCACTCCTCACGCAGGGCCGGGTCAGAGGCCAGCAGGTCCTCAAGTTTCCTGTCCGCGTCCACCACCATGGTCCGGAACTTCAGGCACTCGAACTCCCGGCCCGTGGCCATTATCCGCCGATGACGGTAGAAGACCGGTCCCGGGCTGTCGAGCTTGATCAGCAGCGCGATGACGAGGAAGAAGGGCAAGCCGAACAGGATAACCAGGGAGGAAAAGATCACGTCAAAGGTCCGCTTCCAGCGGCTGTCGGGATTGAAATTCAGGACCAGTGTGTCGCCCAGGGACTGGATCTCGGCATGATGCAGGCCGAAGATGTAGATATCGGGGACCAGGAAGATCTGGGCGCCCAGGTCACGACACTCCTGGAGGATACGGAAGATCTTTTTCTCGGCCCGCATGGGCAGGGCGATATAGACGTAATCGATATCATGCTCCCTCAGGTACTGCTCGATGTCGTCGATCCTGCCCAGCAGGGGTTTCCTGACCCGATCCAGGTCATAGTGTTCCCCCACCTTGTCATCGAAGAATCCCACCACCTCGATCCCGGCCCAGGGTATCTCCTCGATCTGGCGCAGGATCCGGTGACCGAGATCCCCGGCGCCGGCAATGACCGCATGGCGGATGTTCCTGCCCTGGCTGCGGTAATGGCGCAGCATCTTGCGCACCGCCAGGTGGCAGCAGAAGAGCAGAAGCGGCGTGGTCACCATCCAGAACAGGAACACGGCCCGGGAATAGGTCCAGGAGATCTTGAAGATGAAGAAATAGAAGAGGAGCACGCCAATGACCGTACCCCACGCCTTGAGAATGACGAGAAACTCCCGGTAATACTTCCAGCCGCGCCAGGAGCGGTACAGTTGAAAGGAACCGAAACTGATGAAGCAGAGAACAAAGGTGAGAATCTCCAGGTAGGTATAGTAGTGGGTCCACGGTACACCGTACAGCCGGACCAGGATGCCCAGGTAGAGGGTGGCCACCGTGCAGTCGATGAGATGGAGGATTCGATAGATCAGGGAGCTCTGCTCCCGCAGGTTCCAGTTCAGCATTCCTCAGGTCCCTTCCCTTCTCCACCAGCCGGGATTCATGCTCAGGTGCGGCACCAGGCCGGCAGGCAGCAGGTGGTGATGGCGCCCCAGTCTGTAGCCGACATACTTCATCAGATTTCTGAGGAGAAAGGCGGGCAGCAGTTCCCACCTGCCCTGCTCGCCGATGGTGCGCAGTTCCGAGCGCACATACCGCGCCCCCTCCCCTCTGATCGCCCCGAACTCCCTGAGCAGCCACTGCTCGCGGCAGTGAAAGGCGCCAACATCAAAGTAGCGTCTGAACTCCTGGAGAGCGGTATAGTCGTGGGAATGGTAGACCATGGCCGTGGCCGCATAGGCGACCCGGTAGCCCCTCTGCAGCAGCCGCCCCACGGTGCAGGCATCCTCGCCGAACAGGTGGCGCTCTCCGAAGAATCCCACCTCGGCAAGCGGTTGCCTGCGGTAGGCGGCAAAGGAGTTGGAGATGAAGACGGTCTTCAGGCCCAGCCGCTGCCGGTCTTCCCAGGAACGGATCCCGGAGGTCTCACCGTAGTTGAACCTGCGCAGATGGGCCCCGAAAAGCGAGGCATCGGGCCAGGGCACCTGACGGCCGCAGACCGCCGCCACCCGTCCATCCTCCCGCAGGGGCCGTACCAGGCGGGCGATACTGTGCTCGTCCACCGGCAGGGCGTCCTGGGTCAGGAAGACCAGCTCGTCCCCTGCACAGATCTGCACCGCCATGGTGCGCGTACCGCCGTGATCAAAGGAATCTGCCGGGATCTCGCAGACCCGGGCCCCATGTTCCGCGGCAATGGCAGTGGTGGCGTCCCCGGAAGAGGAATCCACCACCAGAATCTCCAGCTCGCCCACACCGGCCTGCTGCCGGAGACGTTCCAGCAGGGCCGGCAGGAAGCGGGCCGCATTGCGGGTGGGAATGATGACCGAGATCATGACCCCGTCCCCGCGGGCCGTATTGTCACGCCCCGCTCCAGGCTGGCCAGCAGCACCGCCTTGTCCAGTTGAAACAGCAGGTAACAGAGACTGTTTGCCGGCGAAAGCACAAACAGACGTTCCAGCAGCCGGTCCATGGTCCCCAGGAGGGGCGAAGGCAGTCGCCGCAGCAGGGTCACCAGGCGAAAGACCCCGGTATGGCGGAACTCCTCGGGATGGAGGCGGGCGAGCTGCATGTAGTTCTCCATGGAGGACCGCATCCGGGCAAAGGCGGTCTCCCTGTCCACCAGGCCCAGGTGGGAGCAGGGATTGTCGATATGCCGGATGGTGACCTGCCGGCCGATCCGGATGGCCCACTCGATGTCCTCGTAGCCATAGCCGCGGAAGTTCTTTGCATCAAAGCCGATCCGGTCAAGAACGTCGCGCCGGATCAGCACGTTGGCGGTGAACAGGTAACGCCACGGCGCCTGCTGCCGGCGGTCGGCCGGCAGCCACTCGGTGCGGCTGCCCTTGTAGACGTAAAAATCATATTTCCTGTCGGTCAGCACCCGGGTCGCGTAACTGATACCGCCGCAGACCACCCTCTGTCCCCTGGCGATCTCGCGGAAATAGTCACGGATAAAGGTCGGCCGGTCCGGCAGGACATCGGCATCAAGAAAGAGCACGTAGCGCCCGCGGGCCCGGGCCAGCAGGTGATTGCGGATCCCTGCCCGGCCTGCCCGCTCCGTGAGTTCACCGTAGCGGATGAACGGATGGCGCGCAGCCGCCTCCCGGTTCGCGGCCCGCACCCGGGAGCGGGAGCCGTCGTCGGCAACAACGATCTCCACCTGCGCCGCAAGGCCGGCGGCCTCGATCTCGCCGGCAAGCTGTGCAAGCAGCGGCGCCAGGTCCCAGTCCAGGACCGGGATGACGATGGAGAGTTCGGGCGTCGTGCTCACCGGTCCCGGGTCCGTGTTTTTCTGACCGGGGCGATCCGCTCGCGGTAGAGATTGACCACGCCATGCAGTCCCATGGCCTGGAGCAGGAAACGGGTCGAGCGCCTGGCCACCAGATACCGCAGGTAGAGTGGTGAGGCGCGAAACGAATCCGCCATGTGCAGCCGCCGTGCGCGGTGGGTCTCCAGGAGGGCCTCGTGCCAGGACTTCTCGGCAAGGCCCTGGTGCTGCATGTTGGCAAGTACACGACCGGTGCGCAGAAAAGGGACCCCGCGGCGGTGGAGCCGCAGCAGCAGTTCGTAATCCATGGCCAGGCGGAAACTCTCGTCAAAGCCGCCGTGTTCGAGGTAGACACTGCGGCGGACAAAGGTGGCCGGATGGGTCACGGTCATGTCGGTTGGCAGCAGCTCTGGCCGCGCCTCGCAACGGCATGCCGGTTCCCTGCCCTGCCAGTACTGAAGGTCACCGCAGAGCACCCCGGCCTCCGGCCGGTCCGCCAGGATCAAACGAACGGCATCCAGGGTATGCGGCTCGTACCAGTCACCAGCATTGAGCAGGCCGACAATCGTGCCCCGGCACAGGGAAATACCCTTGTTGAAGGCCTCGCTGATTCCTGCATCCGGCTCGCTGACCCAGTATTCCAGGCGCTGGTCCATCTCCCGCAGGGTCCGCAGGGTACCGTCGGCAGAGCCGCCGTCAATGACGATATACTCCACCCGTGCCGGGTCCCACTGCAGCACGGACCGCATGGTCCGGTCCAGGTCGGGACCAGGGTCCAGGGTCACGGTGACCACGCTCAGCTCGGGCCGGGGCCGCCCCCCGTCTGCCGCCACCGCCACGGATCGCAGGCGCAGGCCCCCCTCGCCCTGGCGGGCCGGATGAGGTGGCAGCCGATGACATGGTGTTATCCTTGCAGGCATCGTTCATATACCCTGATGGTTTCCTGTACGCACCGCTGCCAGGAAAACATGCCCAGCCGCTCGCGGCCATGGCTGACGAGCGTCTCCCGTTGCTGCGCCGAGCCGGCAATGGTCTCCATGGCCTGCATCATGTCCTCCACGTCGGCCGGATCGAAAAACCAGGCCGCATTGCCGGCGACCTCGGGCATGGAACTGACACCGGAACAGAGCACCGGACAGTCACAGGCCATGGCCTCGAGCAGGGGCAGACCAAATCCCTCGTACAGGGAGGGATACACCAGGGCCAGGGCATGGCGGTACAGGTTCTCCAGCACCGAGTCGTCACCGCCCATGTGCACCACCTGTTCCGGCCCGCATCCCAGCGCCCGCATCCTCTGGTGCTCGGGACCGGAGACAGGAGGACCGCCAAAGCAGACCAGCCGCACCCCGGCCGCGGGCAGGCCGGACCGGGCATAGGCCTGCAGAAGCCGGTCAAAGTTCTTGGGCCCGCTCCGTTCCCCAACATAAAGCAGATAGGGTCTCCGGGCAAGGGGTCTGCCGGAAGCCGCCCCGGCCCGGCCCAGCGAACTGGCCAGGTACACCACCGAGGTCTTCTCCGGGGCAACCCCGAGGATCTCCACCACGTCACGCCGGGTCTGGCGGGAGATGCAGATCACATGGTCGGCATTGCGGACGCACCTGCTCTTGGCATGGGCCACCATCTCCTCACCCGGTGCCATCAGCTCGGGGAAACGCTCGTGGATCATGTCGAAGACCGTCACCACCCGGGGAATCCCGGCCGGCAGCCGGGTCCTGGCCAGGTAATAGGTGTGGTGGACGATGTCCGGCGTAAAGCCCCGGCACAGGAATGGCGACAGGAGGTTGTTGGCCATCTGCCGCAACCGGTGGGTACGGGCGATGCGGGGCATGTACCATCCGCGTACCGGCAGCGAGGTCCGGCGCAGGAGACGGGAGACATGGAGGGGCGCAACGATGCAGGGGTCGATCCCCTCCGATCCGGCCAGCCCGGCCGCGAGTTCACAGAAGTAGCGCGAGATACCGCCGTGCTCCTGCAGGGAGAAAACCGAATGATCAAAGAGAACCCGCACCGCGCACCTCAGCGGCCCGCGGCCATGGCGGCCTCGTAGGCGGCCACGGTCTGCCGGGCACAGCGGGACCAGGAGAACCGGGCTGCCCGGGCGAGGCCCCGTTCACGCATCCCCTGCCGCAGGCCGGAATCGTCACAGAGCCTGAGCATGGCCCCGGCCAGGGCGTCACTGTCCTGCGGGTCGACCATGATCCCGGCATCGCCCACCACCTCGGGCAGGGAGCTGGTATTGGAGGTGATCACCGGCAGACCGCACTGCATGGCCTCCAGCGGCGGCAGGCCGAAACCCTCGTACAGGGAGGGGTAGACAAAGGCGAGAGCGCCGCCATAGAGGGCGGCGAGATCCGCATCCGCCACATAACCGGTGAGGATGATCCGGTCCCTGAGCCCGGGGTCCTGCAGGATCTCGTCGAGCAAACGATCGATCTTCCAGCCCCTGGTCCCCACCAGAACCAGGTAATGATCACCCTGGCCCGGCTCGGCCAGCAGTTTTCTGAACGCGGCGACCGTGGCCTGCAGATTCTTGCGATACTCCAGGGTGGCCAGGGAGAGAAAATAGCCGGGGCAGGGAATACCGTAGCGTGTCAGCACCGCCTGCACTCCATCCCGGCCGGCCCCGGGATGATAGAGGGCCGGCGAGGCGGCCGGATAGGCAATGAAAACGCGCTCCGGATCCATGTCCAGGTAATCGCAGATATCGTTGCGCGAGGAGCGGGAGATGGTGAGGACCCAGTCTTCCTCCACCCGGATTGCAGAGAGAATCTTTTTGAAATCACGATCAAAATCCTGCCAGAAGTACTCGGGATGCAGGACCGGGATGATATCGTAGATGGTCATGAAGCAGAGCGGCCGCCGTCTGAAGAGCGGCAGCGGCGCAAAGGTGGAATGGAAGATATCCGCCTCCGCGGCCACCTCTTCGATACGGCGGCGGCGAAACATCCTGGCCACGCCGCGGCGGCCGATCTTGAGCGGATCCACCGGAGCCAGGCGCAGGGCCAGGTCATAGAGTTGCTCTTCCAGGCGGTTGGTCCCCGTAAAACGATCTCCATACCCCATGCCGTACACGGCTTCCCGCGTCAGCCGGTTGATCTCGGTGGACGAGAGCGAGGTCACCCGCAGGTCGAGTTCCTCCATGGCCAGCAGTTCCGGCACCAGGCTGCTGATCACCCGGTATATGCCGGTCCGGGCCGTCTCATAGAGTCTGGCCAGGCCGATCACCGAGATATCGACAACAATCCGCATACGTTCAGTTCCTCTCCCCCATGGCGCCTTACGCTTACTGGATAATGGGATAGGGGGCAAGGGGTTTGTCAGAAAATCGTAAAAGGAGCACTATGTTCAGATGATTGCCGATAGCGGTGAACAATTACAGAAAATCAGGGCTCAGGTGCGGGATGCCGGATTCACTGCTGTCCGAAAAGCGGACAATGGGCCAACTGTTGAGGTGCCGCCGCTGTCCTGAAAATGGGCACCAGGGCAATGTTGCCAGCCGCAGCCGCAACAGAACAAAAAATTTTTTGCCCTCTTCCCGGGGAGATACAGGAAAAAGTGACTTCATGACCACTCCCTGGCCCGAACCATGCTTTATCCAGGCTGGACAGAGACAGGACCCTGTCGGCTCAGAGAAAACAACAAACACCACCAGCCAAGGAGTATACCATGAAGAAAGGAACCATACTGATCGCTGCCCTCGCCATCGCCCTCACCTTTGCCGCCACTCAGGGATTTGCCTGGATGCACGGACAGATGATGACAGGCCACATGACGGGTGCTCCGGCCACCACCCTCACCGCGGATCAGCAGAAGCAGGCCCGGGAGATCGAGGCCAGGTACCAGAAGCAACTCGCCGCCCAGGAGGCTGCCCTGCAGGCCAAGGCAGGGGAAATCCGCACCGCCCTGGCAGACACCAATACCACCCTCGGCCAGGCCAATGCCCTGCGCAACGAGCTCTTCAACCTGGAACAGCAGTACTGGCAGCTCCGGATGCAGGTGAACCGGGAGATCAGCCAGGCCATCGGCAGCCCCTACTACGGTGCCATGGGCTGGGGCCCCCAGTACTGCAGCTGGCACAACCATGGTGGCGGCCATGGTTACGGCCCCACCGGCAACGCCTACGGTCCCATGGCCATGGGCTGCGACTGGTAATCTCCGCTGCCTCCCGGATACCTTCCTCCTCCCCAGTGTCAGCGGCCGGTTCCCTCCCCGGCCGCTGGCACACCCTGCATGATAACTGATCCTTTCCCTCCATCAAAATAGAGCAGAGCATTGACCGCAACCATTTAACCTGATAAACCATCATAGTTGGATACGGTTATCACGCCTCGGCCATAACCGGTTCACACCCCGCTTCATCTCGCCGCCAGAAGCGGCACCAAGACTACCGGCTTCTGAAAAGCGTTGATAGTACCGACTGTTGCAACAGACTTCAAGGAGATATGCCGTGAAGCAAATCCTGGCCGTTCTTTTCCTCTGTGCCGCACTCCTCCTGGGGCCCGGCAACGTCCCGGCCGATGAATGTGGCCAGTGGAACCAGGATGGGGCCTGTGCCGGCAAAAAGGAGGCCGATGAGTCCGCCACACCGGCCAGATCGCTGCCCACGACCGGGGAAACGGAACGTCCCGGCGGCCGGGACAGACGCTCCTGTTCCATGGCCGAGGAACCGGAACTCCTGGCCCTGCTCCGCGAGCTCGAAGAACTGAAGACAGCGCCGGAAAAAACGATGCGGCCGGGCAGCGGAGAGTCCGTGGTCCGGAAAAAATACCGCATCGCACGCAGGTTGAGAAAATTCGACGATTGCCGGGCCGAGGACGCCCTGAGGGAACTTATCCGGGAGAACGCCTGTGAGGACCTGGGTGAAGGGGATATATTCTGCGTCCGCTGGGGAGCAGAGGCCAGCCTGCAGGAGGTCTCATCGAAGAAAGATCTGAAAAAACTCTCGGCCGGCCCGCCGACCGACGAGCTCCTCAAGCTGGTGAAAAAGTATGGTCCCCATCCCCACAAAAACGAGTTTGCCAGTCATGAGGTCATGAACTACCTCATCGAGCAGGCCGACAGCAGGCCAACAATCTATGTCCCCATGCTGATTGAATATTTTACCAGATGCCACGAGGTGCTCCCCATTGCCCGGCAGTATCCCGCGGCCACGGACATCGGCCTGAAACGTTGTTTTGCCTCGCACAACCCCGCCACTGTCTGGGCCGGCATCAGCCTGGCCCGGTCCCTTGCCAAAAAACAGTTCCTTGGCCGGGTCTTTGATGTTGCCTTTGCAGACAGGGGCAACATCGACTATTCCCGCCAGGCGGAGGTCGATGTCATCCGCACCATGGCACTGGGATTCTTCAGGATGTTCGAGAAAGACGCCCTGCCCTATTACCGCGCCATCCTCTATGGTGACTATGGTCGGGAAAAGGAGTATATCATCAGCGGTATCAGGAACCCGCACAATCCTGACCTGCTGGCCCTGCTCAAAGACTATGACCGCTACCTGGCAGCCAACCCCGACCGGGCCGATGCCGCTCTGGTCACACGTCTGCGAAACCGGATCACCGCCATGGAGAGGACCGGACGATGAAACAGCTCGGCATCGCCATCATCCTCTGCTGCCTCGCTGCCGGCAACGTCCTGGCCACCTGGTGCGAGAGTCCGCTCCTGGGCATGAAGAGCAGCGCCATGATCCGCCGCTACCTGGGGGATCTCGCCGACAGCTCCTCCGGTTTCGCCGTGGTCCGCTCCATCGGCGCCACCAGCGGCACCGACGGCACACCGCCCCGGCCGATCACCGCCATCCTGATCACCGAAAACGCCTCATGGGAGGACGACAGCGGCAAGCCCACGGTCATCATCACCGGGGCCATCCACGGCAATGAATGGGCCACGCCAGAGGTCTGCATCGGTATCGCCGAATACCTGCTTGACAACAAGGACAATGACGCCCCGCCCCGGGACGCCCGGGGAGAGCTGATCATCAGCAAAGCCGGTGGAGCGGCAGCAGGCACCGGGGAAATCATCGCCGGTCCGGCAAGCATCAGGGATCTGCTCAAACGGCTCCAGGTTATCATCATCCCGGTCTACAATCCCGAGGGCTACGACTACAGCCAGACACCGGAGGGCAAGATGTCCTATTACGGTGCCGGCTGGCGGCCCAACCGGAGAAAACTGGCCCTGAACCCGCAGGAGGAGATCTGTTACCGGCAGGACGGGATCCCCTACCCCGCGCCCCCTGCCGGGGCGGAACACTGTTTTCTGGCCGATTATGACGATACCGCCTCCGGCGGCGAGGTGGAGGAGGAATCGGTCATGGTCTGTGAAAGCACGGACGGCACGGAGGTTCACCTGTTTGAGCCCGCACTCAACGTTGCCTCGGCCGGGATGTTTGATGCCATCTACGGCTCGCAGGACCCGGCCCGTGTTGTCTGCGCCTCGGGCCGGCGCCGGGTATGGAAAGAGCAATGGTCCAGTGACGATGCGGATCGGGTGAGCCTGGACAGGGCAAGAAAAGAAGGCTACCTCCAGGATGCCTATGGCACGGACATCAACCGGAATTTCCAGTACAAGTGGGATGTGACCGAGAACCAGAAACACCTGTTCATCCGCAGCCGGTCCCCGGGCTCCCGCATGTACCGTGGTCCCGGCTCCATCTCCGAACCGGAATCGGACGCCATGGAACGGCTCATTGCCGGCAGGAACGTCATCGCTCTCATCGACTACCATGCCGGCTCCACCCAGGTTCTCTATCCCTATGCCTATTCCACCGAGGCAAAGGTGAACCGCGACATCCTGGGCGGACGGGACGGCAGGAGTGATTACGAGGTCTTCCATGCCATTGCCGAAAAGATCGCCGCCATCCTCAACCGCTATGGCAGTGCGGACCGGTCCATCACCGGCTACACCGCGGCCCAGAACTACAACGGCACCAGCGTCGGCAGCGGCGTGGCGCGGGACTGTTACTACCAGACAGAAGGCATCGCGGCCCTCAATATAGAGGTCCATGACAGGCGATACACCTACGGCGAGGCCGAATTCATCCAGGTGGTTCCCGAGATCTGCAGGACCAATGTTCCGGGGGCGGTCTGGTTTCTCTTCCGGGCCGCGGAGCTGGCTGCGGAGCGCCAGGGGGCGGTGGCCGGAAAGGGCCAGGAGAGCGGGAGCAAATGACCATCGAGACCGGAGGCTCGAGAGACGGGGAGCTGAGCGTCCGCGGACTGAGCAAGCGGTTCGGTGGCAGCCGGGTACTGTCGGACATCACCTTCAGCGTGATCCCCGGCGAGATCCTGGGGCTCATCGGCCCCAACGGTGCCGGCAAGACCACCCTGCTTGAGAGCATCACCGGTCTCTGTCCGGTGGAATCCGGCACCGTCTGCCGGCACGGCAGGGAACTCGGGCCTGAAGAACGGCGCCGCATCCTCTGGTATCAGCCGGACAACATCCTCCCCTTTGCCCGGCAGCGGGTCGCCACCACGCTTTCCTTTTTCCGCCACGTCCACGGCGCGGCGACGGCGGAACTCGATGAACTGATCACCGGCCTGGCCCTGGACGCGATCCTGGCCAAACCGCTGCAGACGCTTTCCAAGGGATACCGGCGGCGGGTGCTCCTGGCCATTGCCCTGCTCAGCAGGCAGCCCCTGCTGATGCTCGACGAACCCTTTGACGGCTTCGACCTCAGGCAGGCCCTGTCGGTCATGGACCTCCTGCGCCGCCATGTGGCCCGGCGGACCATGATCCTCTCCATCCACCAGTTGAGCGAGGCTGAGAAGATCTGTGACCGTTTCCTCCTCCTCGACCAGGGGAGGCTGCTGGGTATCGGCACCCTGGAGACCCTGGCCCGCCAGGCGGGTCTGGCACCGGACGCCACACTGGAGGAGGTGTTTCTTGCCCTTACCTGAGGGACCATCGCGGGCGCGCATCGCCCGCTACCTGCTCGGCCAGGAGCTGCGCAGCCTGCTGCTGTCGCCGGCCCTCTGGCTCCTGCTCGCCATTGTCTCGATCCTGGTGGGATACAGCTTCATCCAGGCCGTGGCCCTCTACAGCCAGGCCAGCCGGACCGCCCTTTCCTTTCCCGAACTGGCGGCCGGCATGAATCCCCTGGACGGGATCCTGGTGCCCACCTTTGGCGCCTACTATCTCGGCGAAACCCTGCTGCTCCCCTTTGTCGCCATCCGGCTCATCGGCCTGGACAAGGAGAGTGGCGCTCTCAAGCTGCTGCTGCAGCTCCCCCTGTCACCCCTCTCCCTGTGCGCCATCAAGCTGGCCGCCATGGGACTGCTCTGGCTCCTCACCCTGCTGCCGGCGGGCCTGGTCCTGCTGTTCTGGCACAAGATGGGCGGCCATCTCCATCTGCCCGAGACCGCCCTGCTCTTCGCCGGCCATGGCCTCTATTCCCTGGTCGTGGTCACCATTGCCATGTTCGCGGCCGCAATCAGCGACTCCCTGCCCACGGCGGCCATGATCAGCCTGGCGGTCACCCTGGGTTCCTGGGTCCTCGACTTCGCGGTGAGCGGTCAGGGCGGGACCATGGCCCTGCTCGGCAGCTTCTCGCTCACCTCCATGCTGCACCGGTTCGAGACCGGTCTCCTGGCCACATCCCACGTCGCCGCCCTGCTCGGCCTGGCCCTGTTCTTCTTTCTCCTCACCACGTTCTGGCTGCGGCCGGGCCGAACCACGCTCTCCAGGCTTGGCGCGTCCCTGGTGCTTGTCGGGATACTGGCCAGCCTGCTGGCGGGCGTACTGCAGACATCCTCTGCCCTGGATCTGAGCGAAAACCGGCGTCACTCCCTCAATCCCGCCGACAGTCGTGCCCTGCGCCACCTGGAGGGAACCCTGACCATGACCATCCACCTCGATCGCCGGGACAGCCGTCTCCTTGATCTTGAACACGGCATCCTGGCCAGGCTCCGCCGCGCCGTGCCGCACCTGGTGGTACGCTATGCCGCCACCGGCGCCACGGGCCTGTTCGGGGCATCAGAAGACCCGAAGTACGGCCTGATCGAATACACGTACGAGGGGCGCCACGATCAGAGTTATTCCAACAGCGCCGAAGAGATCCTGCCGATCATCTACAGGCTGGCCGGGATCACGGTCCGTGCCGAACCTGTTCCCGCGTATCCCGGCTATCCACTGGTTGCCGATGCCGGACCCACCGGCTGGTGGTTCTATCTTGTCATCCCCCTGCTCTGCCTGGCCGCCGGTCTCCATGGCATGCTGCTGAACTTTTACCAAACGCACCGGTAATTCGAGGTGATTGCCGATGACGGCGAACTGTTACATTTTGCAATCAAGGGAGAAAGAACATGAAAAAGGGAAAACTCTGCATCACGGCCCTGGTCATGGGCCTGTCGGTTCACACCGGTCTCGTGGAATGGACCACATCACTGACCCCGGCCACGGTCATGGCGGCGGAACATGTACGGGACGGGTCGATCCTGTTCGACTTTTCCGGCGAGACCGTGGGAGCGCCTCCCAAGAGCTTTACCGCGGTGGTGGGCAACTGGGTCATCGGCCGGGATGGCGACAACACGGTACTGGTGGTGGACGGCAGCAAGTGGAAACAGGGCGTGGCCTCTGCCGGCCTGGCCGACAAGGCACGCGCCCTGTATGGCAGGCGGTATGCCGAGTTTCTCGACAATGTCACTGCCTATGCCTACTATCCGTTTGCCGTGGCCGGCAGGATCGACAACTTCACCAGTGGCAGGATCACGGTCCGCTTCAAGGCCATTGCCGGCAGAATCGACCAGGGCGCGGGCATACTCTTTGACCTGAAGCCCAATGGCGATTATTACGCCCTGCGCGCCAACCCGCTGGAGAACAACCTGGTGCTGTGGCGCTACAAATCCGGGCGCCGCAGCTCGGTGAGCTGGGTGCGCAACGTCAACACCCCCAGCCGCAAATGGCACACCCTGACCCTGAGCGTGGACGGCAACCAGATCAAGGGATTTGTCAACGGCCACCACTTCCTTTCCACCCGGCTGCCGGCGCCGGTCTCGGGCCGGGTGGGGCTGTGGACCAAGGCGGACAGCGTGGTCTACTTTGACGACTACCGGGTGACTCCCGGCCAATAGCCGTTCAGCACGGCTGACCGGGAACTGGGGCCGGTGGCCGCGAAAGGACCGGCGCTAGCGACGATCCCGTCGCGGAGCGGCCTCCGGCCCCCTGACCGGCAGGACCCGGAGCTCGTAGCTATCGTTGCGGCGGGCCCACGACTGCCTGCCGGTGGCAAAGCTGAAACAGACCGCGGCATTCAGGTTCGTGGTCGAGGACCAGGGACACCGCTCCGTAAGCCTGATTGCAGAGACGATCCCCAGGCCGCCCTGCTCTTTGCGGACCGGATCATAGAGGCCGGCCAGCTCGTCGGGGGTGGGCAGGCGCCAGTCCGTGTAGCCGCCGCCCCGGTATTCCCGGCAATAGCGGTCAGCATCCCACCACTGGATATCGGCGCCGTTGTCACTGGCGGCCCACATGAGACCGGTGCTGGTATCGGTCACGGTTCCGTCCCTGTTGTCGACGAACCGCTGTTTCCCCGTGTCCCGTGTGCCGGCGCCGGAGGCAGGTCCGGCCATGGCCGCCACCAGGACCGGAATAAAAAAAAGACATGCCAGCAAACAGCTCAGGCCCCTGGTTTTCCTCATCACTGTCACCCTGTGAAAAAAAATTTGTAGAAATATTGGTATGTTCAGGTAGTTGCCGACAGCGGCGAACTGTTACGTCTTCGGCAATCAATACACCACAAGGTAGGAACACGTCAAGACCGGAGCCGACAGGTCGTCAGGGGATCCTGGCCAAGGAGCCGGATAATGGCGTAACACTCCAGGCCAAAGGGCAGGTAGCCCATGTATCCGGGCAGCGGCATGGCAAAAAGGCGGGGCCCGTCGACATAGGGGATGGAATAGTGCCAGCGGGCAAGACTCTGCCAGTTCCACATCTCCCAGAACAGGCCGCAGATCAGGGCGGCCAGGGGCGGCAGGAGCACAGGACGCCAGTCACCTTTGGCCAGTCCGGCAAAGACCGTGGGACGGCCCGCCACCACCTGCAGGGCGACCAGGACCAGAAACGGCGCCACCCAGACCAGGGGAAAGAGAAGATCCGGATAGACGGCGATGCCGGCCAGGCCGGCAAGGGCGAGAACCAGCAGGGCAAGACCGGCGGCCCGGGGCGGGTGGACCACGAGAGCCGGGCCCCGGCAGAGGGGATCGTGCAGCCGGGGCACGGTGTCGAGCAGGCCGATGGTCACGGCCACGGCCGGCAGGACCGTGGAAAAGCAGAGCGAGGCATGGATGACATAGGCTGCAGCGGAAAAGTCGTCGATCCCCAGGTAGTACCAGTTCTGCACAAAACGGTTCAGGTATTCAAAGTACCACCAGAAGAGGCTGCTCACCGGGAAGAGCAGCAGAAAACGCCATCCCTGTCCCCCTGCGGGCCAGATGCCGCCACGTATGCGCTCACAGCTCTGAGGTACTGAAACCGCATAGTTGCCAACCCTGTGAAGGGCTACGCCGCCACGGGCCCTGGTCCAGCCGGCGACAATGAGGATATAGCCGAGCCAGAGCGGGGTGAAGGTGTAGGCCTGCAGGGGACGGAACCAGGCAAACCGGTTCCAGGCGCAGATCCAGGTGGCCAGGCAGAGAACCAGCCCGGCCCGGCCCCACCAGGGCATGGAGCCGGGCGCGCGTCCTGACCGGACCACCACGGGCCCTCGGCCAGGGAGCAGGACATAGGGCAGGAGAAGAGCGGCAAAGAGCACCAGGCCGCCACTGTAGAGCAACGGCGAAAAAGGGGCATGCCGGACATATCTGGTCAGGGGCGGGAATTCGAGGAACCGGGCAGCGGGCTGACCGTCGACAAGGGCGCCGGCCAGTGGCAGGACCAGGCTCGCCGTCACGGCCAGGGCCGGGAGCAGGATTCCGGGTGACCGCTCAGTCCTGTTGCCGCCAGTGTCCATCGATGAAGAGCTCATGGGGCCGGAAGGCCGACTTGTAGCGCATGGCCCGAACCTCGTCGATCCAGTAGCCCAGGTAGAGAAAGTCTATGCCATGGCTCCTGCAGAAACTGATCAGGTAGAGAATGTTCATGGTGCCGGGGCTGCGCCGGCCCTGGTCGGGATCAAAATAGAAGTAGACCGCGTTGAGCCAGTGCCGGGAACCGTCGACCACGGCGACCCCCACCAGCCGCTCCCCGACCCGGTAGCGGATCTCGAAACAGTGGCTGATACTGGTGACGAAAAAACCCGAATAGTAGCTCTGCGCGTCGCTTCTGGAGTCGGGAAAGCGGGTCTTCAGAAAACGATCCAGCAGGTCCAGGTTCTCGTCGGTCATGGTCAGGGGCGCGACGCCGACCGAGAGGTCGCTGTTCTTCTTCCAGACCCGCCGCTGGTTGCGGTTGGGCCGGAAACGATCCGGCCGCAGCCGGATGGGCACGCAGCCGCGGCAGTCCGGACAGCGCATATTGTACATGCAGTTGCCGTTGCGCCGGAAGCCATTGGCAAGGAACCTGCCCATGGTCCCGCTGTCCAGGGCCGTGAACATGGCCTGGTGGTAGACGGCCATCTGCGGCAGGCCATAGGGACAGCCGGTGGAGATATCGACAAAATACTGCTCCAGTTCAGCGCCTATGCCCTCTGTGCCCCCCTGTGCGGCAGGATCTGTCATCTTCTCCGGTTCGTGACGCAAGATACCCTTTCCCCTCGTAAGCGGTCACAGGTACCGCATCTTCGCACGGTCGCTCCTGACCGCATAGTAGGCTATAGCGGTCAGGAGCGACCGTACGAACCTGCGGCACCTGAAACCGCTTACAAAAATATGGTTTTGAAATCGTGACCTTGCATACCCTGTGATCAGTTACTTTCCCCTCAGATCAGTCCCTGGTCAAGCATGGCATTGACCACCTTGACAAAACCGGCGATATTGGCACCCGCCATGTAATTGCCCTCCGAGCCATAGGCTGCGGCGGCATCGACACAGGTATGGTGAATGGACTTCATGATCTGCTTGAGGCGGGCATCCACCTCCTCTGCCGGCCAGCTGAGGCGCATGGAGTTCTGGGCCATCTCCAGGCCGGAGACCGCCACACCGCCGGCATTGGCGGCCTTGCCGGGCCCGTAGAGCAGGCCGCTGTCGAGAAAGATATCCACGGCCTCGGGCGTACACGGCATGTTGGCACCCTCGCAGACCAGACGGACACCGCCCGCCACCAGGTTGGCCGCATCGCGACCATTGATCTCGTTTTCCGTGGCGCATGGAAAGGCGCAGTCCGCCTTGTGTGCCCAGAGGGGATTGTAGTCCAGGGCAGGATCGACCTCCACGTAGACCGCATCGCCATGGACATCGCAGTACTCCCGGATCCGCCCCCGGCGCACGTTCTTGAGCTGCTTGACATACTCCAGCTTGTCCTGGTCAATGCCTGCCTCGTCAAAGATATAGCCCGAGGAATCGGACAGGGTCACCACCCGGCCGCCGAGCTGCAGGATCTTTTCCACCGTATGCTGGGCCACGTTGCCGGCGCCCGAGACCAGGCAGGTCCTGCCCTCCAGGGTCTCGCCGCGAAGGGAGAGCATCTCGGAGGCAAAGTAGACCACGCCATACCCGGTGGCCTCCGGCCGGATCAGGCTGCCGCCCCAGGCCAGGCTCTTGCCGGTGAGCACGCCGGTGAACTCGTTGCGCAGCTTCTTGTACATACCGAACAGATAGCCGATCTCCCGGGCGCCGACCCCGATATCACCGGCCGGCACATCGGTGTCCGGGCCGATATGCCGGAAGAGCTCGGCCATGAACGACTGGCAGAACCGCATCACCTCACCATCGGTCCGGCCCTTGGGGTTGAAGTCGCTGCCCCCCTTGCCGCCACCCATGTGCAGGGTGGTGAGCGAGTTCTTGAAGACCTGCTCAAAGGCCAGGAACTTGACAATGGAAAGGGTCACCGACGGGTGGAATCGCAGGCCGCCCTTGTAGGGCCCGATGGCGGAGTTCATCTCCACCCGGAAGCCGCGGTTGACATGGACCTGCCCCTGGTCGTCCATCCAGGGAACCCGGAACATGATGACCCGCTCCGGCTCGGTGATCCGCTCCAGGACCGCCTGCTGCCGATATTCCGGGTTGCGGTCCAGCACCGGACGTACGGTCTCAAGCACCTCGTGCACGGCCTGGTGAAACTCTTTCTGTTCCGGATCCCTCTGCATGATCCGGGAGATGATCTCTTCCATCTGTGTTCCCTGCTCCATGGCCGGACGGCCGGTTATCATGATTGATCTTCAGGCAACGTGGGCGTGTCGCCGTCAGCCGGAAACAGCACCCCCTCCGAGGTGTGGCCGTCCACCTTCAGGGTCCAGGGTTCTTCAGCCACGACATGGGTAATATACTGCTCCTGCCGGACAATTTCCAGTCCCAGCAACCAGTTCCAGTCAATGAATTCCTCGCCGCGTCCCTCTTCGGCGGCCTGATCGGTCACCATCAGATAGGGAATCCCCAGGGAGGTGATGTTCTGGAAAAAATGGGTCCCCTGGGAGGCCTCGGCCCGGACACCGGCGTTCTGCAGCTCGACGGTGGCGCCGACCCCCGAGATATCTCCCCACTGCACCGGAATCCCCAGCCACGGAT
>JALSNC010000309.1 GCA_026987195.1 Desulfobulbaceae bacterium
CATCGGGCGCAAACGGGGCCAGGGTATCCGCCATGGCTGCCAGCCGCAACCGGAGAATATCCGTGGCCAGCCGCGCCTGAAAAACCGTCAGCGCCTCCTGTTGCACATCTGCGGCAACGTCAAGCCGCACAAGATGCGTACGCCTGTCAACATCGGCAAGCGCATCCGCAAAACCGGCCGGAATGGTCAGGATAAGCTGCAGCCGGGAATGGAGCAGTTGCCGCCGGGTTGCACTGTCGGGGATATCGACATCATGGAAGACCAGCAGGCCGGAGTCGGTCAGAAAACCGGCCAGCCGCCGGGCTGCCGGGGAATGGTCATGGTCGACAATCGCGTAATGGAGCAGGGGCCGGGAGTTGCTGAAGGTATCTTTTAAGGCAATGGACATGATGAGGATAAAGACTGCGGGCATGATAAAAAGCGCGGCCAGGGCATGCCGGTCCCGCAGGACAAGGAGAATTTCCTTGATAACCATTGCCTTAAACATCTTCGCCCCCCTCTGCGGTAAGCTGGAGAAAAAGTGCTTCCAGGCCGCCGGCGTCGTAGCGGATCGTCCTGACCGCGATATTTTCCCGTTCCAACAGGCTCAGCAGGGTCGCCATGTTGGCCGAACCCGCCTCGGCCACCATGAGGGTGGTATGCCCCGCCTCGGCAACAAAGGCAAGTTGTTTTAAGGAGGAAAGAACCCTGTTCCCGGGGGCGACCGCAAGTTCCACAACCGCTGTTTTGTGATTCTCCGGGGCAAGGAGAGAGGCAAGGGTCCCCTGTCTGATGATTTTTCCCCGGTGGATAATGGCTGCCTGGTCACAGATCTTTTCGATTTCCTCCAGATAATGCGACGTATAGACTATTGTCCTGCCCGCATCGGCAAGGGCGGCGATGGAGTCAAGAATCTCGCCGCGCAAGCCGGGATCTATCCCTGCGGTCGGCTCATCGAAATAGAGCAGTTCCGGATCGTTGAGAAGACCGATGGCGATGTTGAGCCGCTGCTGCTGGCCGCCGGAAAGCTCACCCGCCCTGTTGTCCAGCATGGACTGCAGGTGGTTCACCCGCACGGCCCGCTCGATACGATGGGCCGATTTTTGTCCGTCTATTTTCTGGATACCTGCAAAAAAACGGAGATTTTCACCAACGGTGAGGTTCTCGTACAGGGCAAGGGTCTGGGGGATAACAGCGCTGCGCCTGCGGATTGCCGGCAGATGTTTTTTTAAGGACAGACCGAAAATCTCTATCTCACCTTCCTGAAAAGAACTCAGGCCGTTGAGTA
>JALSNC010000310.1 GCA_026987195.1 Desulfobulbaceae bacterium
AGTACCGTTTCCAGCCCTGGGAGATCAAATCACCGGTCATGGGCACCATCCTGGCAGGGGGCTGGAACGTGCGTTTCAGCCTGTTCTGATGACCACCACACCCTAGGTGGGGGATCCCAGGACCACCAGCGGCACCATCGTCACCACCACCCTTCTCTCCATGGCCACCTATGTGCTGTGGCTGAGCCTGCTGGGATGATAAAGCCAACAGCCGGCTTTGCCCGCAAGTCAAAATGGGCAGGAGCGCTCTCCTGCGGTCATGAAGATTTTTCCGGGATAAATCCAGACGCGCAACATTAATGCATAACATGCAATATGGCACGTATCTATCTGTAAACTACTGAACATAGAGGATGGGAAAAGCATGAGCCGGCCCGGGGGGGTCGTCATCTGCACCGGGCCAGGATCCAGTCGACTGCCGCTGCCAGGTCCTCTGCCACCAGGGCCGGCTGCAGCTCTCTGGTCGGGCCGATATGGGCGTGGTCGCCCCGGCCGTAGCCGGTCAGGACCAGGATGGGGGTGGCGCCGACCCGGGCGCCGCACTCCAGATCGGACCAGCGGTCGCCGACCATGAAGGAACGCGCCAGGTCCAGGTCCAGCTCCCGGGCAGCCTGTTCCAGGAGACCGGTGCGGGGTTTGCGGCAGTCACAGGCCAGGCGGAATTTCTTCTCCTTTGCCTCGGGATGGTGGGGGCAGATATAGAGGCCATCGATGCGGGCCCCCTCTGCCGCGAGCTGTTCCCGCATCAGGTCATGGACCTGGTCGAGCAGGGCCTCGGGAAAATAGCCGCGGGCCAGGCCGGACTGGTTGGTGACCACCACCACGGGAAGGCCATGTTCGTTGAGCCTGCGGATGGCGGCGCCGACCCCGGGCAGGAGATGAAACCTGCTGATATGATTGATATAGCCCATCTGTTCGTTGATGGTGCCATCGCGATCGAGAAAGACGGCCGGCCGGCCGTGTACGTCGGTCTTCACGAGACAGTCTCCAGCAGAAGGAAGGTAACCCCCTCACGGGATAACCAACCACCGGTTTTTTCGACCACAATGCTATAAGCGCTCTCAGGGGCCGCAGATTTGTGCAGGCGTGCCTGACCGCTATAGCCTACCTATGCGGGCAGGCACGCCCGTGCAAAGATGCGGTGCCTGTGAGCGCTTACGCAGGAAGGGCTGCATGGCGTCCAGGACCTCGCGGGCCGTCACCTCCTCCATGCAGCGGAAGTGCTCCTGCGGACAGTGGGTCTTCATGCAGGGACTGCATTCCAGG
>JALSNC010000311.1 GCA_026987195.1 Desulfobulbaceae bacterium
CGGAACGTGTGAAGGAATGGAACAGGCAGTCCCTGGAAAAAGGTCTGCAGAAAGGCTTACAGCAAGGCATACAGAAAGGTATGCAGAAAGGCATACAGAAAGGCATGCAGAAGGGCATGCAGAAAGGAGCCTGCGATATCCTGATACGCCTCCTGGAAAAAAAGTTCGGCACGATTCCCGACGAGCTCCGGCATCGCCTGGAACAGGCTGACCAGCAGCAGATACTCCAGTGGTCCGAACGTGTCCTGAGCGCCGAATCCATGGGAGATGTCTTCGGCAACTGACAGAAGGCCTCCCCTGCCAGGTGGAACAGTGCCTTCCAGCGGGGCTCCTGTCTTCCAATCGACGTACCATGGCCGAGTACGACAACGCATACAAATACCTTTTCTCTCACGCCCGCATGGTGGAAGACCTGCTCAAGGGCTTTGTCCGGGAAGAGTGGGTGGAGCAGCTCGATTTCACCACCCTGGAAAAGGTCAACGGCAGTTATGTCAGCGATGACCTGCGCGGCAGGGAAGACGATGTTATCTGGCGGCTGCGCTGGGGTGAAGACTGGCTCTACGTCTATCTCCTGCTCGAGTTCCAGTCGAGCGTGGATCCGTGGATGGCCGTCCGCATCATGACCTATGTCGGCCTGCTCTACCAGGACCTGATCCGCACCGGCCAGCTCGACAATGCGCGCCTGCTGCCGCCGGTCCTGCCCGTGGTCCTCTACAACGGAGAACCGCCCTGGACCGCGGCCACCGATATCAGCCGACTCATCCAGGAGATCCCCGGCGGCCTGGCCCGCTACCGGCCGCACCTGCAGTACCTGCTCCTGGCGGAACGGGACTTCCGGGACAACACCCTGGAGAGTCTCAACAACCTGGTCGCGGCCCTCTTCCGCCTGGAGAACAGCCGCAACCCAGAACAGCTCCTCCAGGTGGTGACCAGCCTCCTGCAGTGGCTTGCCGGCCCTGGCCAGGACTCGCTGCGCCGGGCATTCACGGTCTGGTTCAGCAGGGTCCTTTTCCCTGCCCATTTTGAACATGGCAACCAGCCGGTTGTCGAAGAACTCGACGAGGTAAAAACCATGCTTGCGGAACGTGTGAAGGAATGGAACAGACAGTCCCTGGAAAAAGGTCTGCAGAAAGGCTTACAGCAAGGCATACAGAAAGGTATGCAGAAAGGCATGCAGAAAGGCATACAGAAGGGCATACAGAAGGGCATGCAGAAAGGAGCCTGCGATATCCTGATACGCCTCCT
>JALSNC010000312.1 GCA_026987195.1 Desulfobulbaceae bacterium
TGCAGGGGAGCCAGCATCCTGTCTTTTTCCTGACCGTAACGGAGCATGGCCTCGGCCTTGAGGTTGGCCTTCTTCAGGGCGTTCCTGGTCAGGGAAAGCTGGGAGGTGGCATCGGAGAGCCGCGCCTTCAGGTTGCCTATCTCGGCGACCCGGGCCTGGAGTTCTTCCTGCAACTGCCCGATGGTGGCTTCCTTGTCGGCTGCCAGTGCCTCGGCGTCTTTTCTGGCCGTCTCGGAATCGGCCAGGGCCTTCTCCAGCCTGGCAATGGTCTGCCGCGCCGTATCCAGGTCCTCGGCGGTCTGCCGGATCTGGTCGGTCAGGGCGCTGATCTGCGCGGCTGCCGCCGCCAGTTCCTCGCTTTTTCCTGCCAGTGCCTTCTCCAGTTCCGGCACCCGCGCAGCCACGCTCTGTGCCTCTTCAAGTCGGCTGCGCAGCTCGTCGTTCTCCTGTCGTGCCCGTGCCACCTGCTCTTCCGTGGCACTGAGCTGCTTCTCCAGCCCCTGGAGCCGTTCGGCAACGGTCTTGTCCCTGTTCAGGGCGCTGGAGAGATTTTTCGCCTTTTCCTGCAGCGAGGCGATCTGCTCCCTGGCCTGGCGCAGTTCGTTCTGCACCTGGCTGTAGTTGGCGGCCAGGGTCTTGCGCAGCATCTTGAGCTGGGCGATACGATCATCCCGCCGGATCATCTCGTTGCGGAGTTTTTCCAGTTCCTTTTTCTGCTGCTGCTGCAGGGTCGCGAGTTGCCGCTCACCCTGTCCGAGCTTCTCCTCCAGTTCCTTGATCCTGGCATCGCGCGCCGCCAGTTCCCGATCCATCTCGGCAAGGCGTTTTTTGTCCAGCCGGATTTTGTCCCGTTCCGCCAGGGCCTTGTCCCGTTCGGCACGTAAAGCCTCAAGCTGCTGCTTCAGATCGGCCACCTCTTTTTTTGTCGTGGCCAGGCGGTCCCGGTAGGTCTCCACCCTGTCCCGCAGGCTGTTGACCCTGGCCTCGTATTCGCTGGTGGCCTCGACATGGCCGGTCTCGGCGACAGGGGCATGTTTTTTCAGCCTGGAGCTGTGATAGGTGGCAAGAAGGATGTAAATCAGTATGCCGATAACGATCAGAATAATAGTGCGTGGCTTCATAGTGCGGCTTCTTGTCCTGTGGGTTGGTTCTGAAGTTGAGAATATGACATCGGTTGCTGATTATTCAACGGGTTTCAGGATCAGGGTTGAGAGCGGTGGCAGGGTAAGGGAGAGCGAATGGTCCATGCCGTGCACGGCCCGTTCACTGCTCCGCAGAGGGGGCTGGTTCCGGACCCCGCTGCCCCAGTAGACCTCGAGGTCCGAGTTGATGAGCTCCCGGTAGGCACCGCCCCGGGGGACGCCGATTTCGTATGCTTTTCGCACCACCGGCGTAAAGTTGCAGACCACGATGAGGAAATCCTCGCGTTCCTTTGCATAACGTATATAGGAGAGGACCGAGTTGTCGGAATCGTTGGCATCGATCCAGGAGAATCCGCTCCAGTCGAAATCGTTCTCAAACAGGGCCGGCTCGGTGCGGTAAACCAGGTTCAGGTCACGGACAAACCGTTTCAGTCCCTGGTGGTTGGGGGCCTCGAGGGCCTCCCATTCCAGGCCCTTGTCATAGTTCCATTCCTGCCACTGGCCGAACTCGCCGCCCATGAACAGGAGCTTCTTGCCCGAGTAGGTCCACATGAAACCGAAATAGGCCCTGAGATTGGCGAATTTCTGCCAGTCGTCACCGGGCATCTTGTTGATGAGCGAGCCCTTGCCGTGGACCACCTCGTCGTGGGAAAGGGGCAGGACAAAGTTCTCGTGAAAGGCGTAGAGCATGCCGAAGGTGAGCTGGTTGTGGTGGTACCGCCTGAAGAGGGGGTCCTTGGCCATGTAGCTGAGCGTGTCGTGCATCCAGCCCATGTTCCACTTGAGGCTGAAGCCCAGGCCGCCCAGGTAGGTGGGCCGGGAGACCATGGGCCAGGAGGTGGATTCCTCGGCAATGGTGAGGATGCCGGGAAAGTTGCCGTGCACGACCTCGTTGGTCCTGCGGAGGAAATGGATGGCGTCCAGGTTTTCCCTGCCCCCGTACTTGTTGGGTACCCACTGGCCCTCGGGCCGGGAGTAGTCCAGGTAGAGCATGGAGGCCACCGCGTCCACCCGCAGTCCGTCGATATGGTATTTATCCAGCCAGAAGAGGGCGTTGGAGATGAGAAACGAGCGGACCTCGTTGCGGCCGTAGTTGAAGATCAGGGTGCCCCAGTCCTGGTGCTCGCCCTGGAGCGGGTCCTCGTGGGAGTAGAGATGGGTGCCGTCGAAATAGTTGAGCCCGGAGCCGTCCTTGGGAAAATGGGCCGGCACCCAGTCCAGGATGACGCCGATGCCGTTCTGGTGGCACTGGTCCACGAAGTACATGAAGTCCGACGGTGTGCCGAAGCGGCTGGTGGGGGCGAAAAAACCGAGTACCTGATAGCCCCAGGAGCCGTCAAAGGGATGTTCGGCAATGGGCATCAGCTCAATGTGGGTATAGCCCATCTCGACCACGTAGGGGATCAGGGTCTCGGCCAGTTCCCGGTAACTGAGGTAGCGCTGCCCCCAGCGCTCGTCCGGCAGGCGGCGCCAGGAGGCGAGATGGACCTCGTAGATGGAGATGGGGTTGTCCAGGGACTGGCTTTCGGCGCGGCCGGCCATCCAGTCCCGATCCTGCCAGGTGTAGCTCTCCAGGTCGACTACCACGGAACCGGTCCGCGGCCGTTCCTCCATGAAGAAGCCGTAGGGATCGGACTTGTCGAAGACCTGGCCGTCGGCGGCGGTGATCCGGTACTTGTAGACCGTGTACTCGCCCAGGCCCGGGATGAAGAGGGTCCAGATGCCCGAGTCGGAAGAGTGCATGGGATGGTGCCTGCCGTCCCAGCCGTTGAATTCGCCGATGACCGACACCTCCCGGGCATTGGGTGCCCAGACCGAAAAGACGACGCCCTCCCTGCCCTCCATGGTGACCAGATGGGCCCCCATCTTCTCGTAGGCCCGCTCATGGGTGCCTTCGCCCATCAGGTAGCGGTCGAAATCGCTGAGCCAGTTCGCTGTCACGGGCAGGGCGGGTGGTATATTCAGGGTCATGTCGAGTCGTCAGGGTCGGGTTGAGGCGCTGGTATCCGGTGGTGCAGCCTGGTGGCGACGCTCTGTGGCCGCCGGTAACAGTTCACCGCTATCGGCAACCACCTAAAAAGACCGATACTTGTACGTCCGTCCGGAGGGATTGCGGACCTGTGGCGCGGCAATGCCCGGAAAACCCCCTTGCCGTGATTCCTGGGAATGCACGCAGAACAGGGAAGTTACGGAAAAAAAGCGGTCAAATTGCAGCAATTGTAACGTACTGGAGACAAATTGTCATGCGATTTTCAGCAGGTGTTGCAATGGTGCACACAATGTGGCAGCTTCCTTCAACCGGTGTGATGGCGAGCTTCAATTCCGCTGATTTCGCGGTGTCGGTGGAGTGGCCTTTCGATCCCGTTCCCGGTCCCCGGTACCGGTTAGCGGCAGAGATGGAGGATCTCCTCGATGATCTCCGGCGTGTAGTCGTCCAGGCGCCAGATCTTTGCCAGTGCCATGGCATTGCGGGCGATCTCCGGGATATGGTCTGCCGGGATGTCGAGCTCCTGCAGGGAGGCGGGGCTGTTGATCCTGCCGAACCAGTTGCGGAGGATGGTGATGAACCGGGCGGCCAGCTCCTCCTCGCCGCACCGCGCCATGTCGGGAAAGGGGAAGAGGCGCCGGCAGAGGCCGGCAATGCGGCCGGGAGCCTGCCTGCTGTGCCAGGTGAGCCAGCCCGGGATGACCGCGGACAGGCCGGCCCCGTGCGGCACGTCGTAGAGGGCGCTGAGCGAATGCTCGATCATGTGCATGGGAAAGCCGACCCGGCCCAGGCCGGCCGCGGTGAGTCCGTTGAGGGCCAGGGTGGCGGTCCACATCAGGCTGGCCCGGCCGCCGTAATCACGCGGATCGGCCAGGCAGCGGTCGCAGGCGGTCATGGCGTTTTCGATCAGGCCTTCCATGATCCGGTCCTGGACCGGGGTGTCGGGGTCCCGGGTGGTCATGTAGAATTCCAGCACGTGGGCGATGGCATCCACGGCCCCGTAGGCGGTGTAGTCCGGCGGCACGGTGAAGGTCACCTCGGGATCGAGGATGGATGTCCTGGGATAGAGGAGCTGGTTGCCGGTGCCGAATTTTTCCCGTGTCTCCTCGTTGGTGATCACCATGCCGGAGTTCATCTCCGATCCGGCCGCGGCCAGGGTCAGCACCGTGGTCAGGGGCAGGGTTTTTTTAATACTCCTGCGGCCGGTGAAGAACTTCCAGACATCATGCGCAACCAGGCTGCCGGCGCTGATGGCCTTGGCCTCGTCGATGACCGAGCCGCCGCCGACAGCAACCACCACATCCACCCGGTGCTCCCTGGCCAGGTCGATTCCGGCGCGTACATGCGAAAGGAGCGGGTTGGAGCGGACACCGCCATGTTCGATCACCTCCACCCCGGCATCGGCAAGGGATGCCCGCACCCGGTCAAGGAGACCGGAACGGACGCAGCTGCCACGGCCGAAGACCAGCAGGCACCGTACGCCCAGGGCCGCTGTTTCCGGGCCGATTGCAGGGACCGTGTTGCGGCCGAAGAGGATCTTGGTCGGGATATGAAAGACAAAGTTCTGCATGGGACCACTGTTTTCCTGTGCGGTTACCTGGATCGGTGGTTGAGCAGGTGTTTCTGCTGCCGCTTGAGCCGGAGACTGGTAAAGAACCGGTAGGTGAAGAAATATGTCAACAGCCCGGTGGGAATGGCCAGGATGATGCCGCCGGTCATCATCACCAGGATCGCGTCCATGCTCAGGTGGCTGAGGGTGTGGAGACTCTCCAGCAACCCCTGGGCGCGGAGCTGTTCCAGGACCTGCTGGATGCGCGCCCAGTTCAGGCGGTCTGGAAGGAAGAAGTTGCCGATCTTCCAGGCCAGGTAGTACTGGGGCACAAAGGTGAGGGGATTGCTGACAATGGTGCCGGCAATGATGGCGGCCACCGTGGAGACCCGCAGCATCAGGGTCAGGGCGACGATGATGATGGTATGCAGCGGCAGGGTGGGGGTAATGGCCACGGCGGCACCGATGGCGGAACCGGCGGCCAGCGAGGAGGGTGAACCCTGGAGGCGCCTGAAGCGGAGATAGTGGTATCGTGCCGTGCGGCGGAGATCCCATTTCATCGCCGGTCCGTCCTCGGAACAGAGATTGAACTCCGGGCTCCGTGAAGGCGGCGCTTCCGGAAGAAGACCGCCTGCTCCTGCATCTGCTGGGCAGGGACAGCCATCCGGGCGTTGTTCATGCACATCTGCCGGTCTCCATGGCCGTGCCGATGCTGCGGCACAGGCTGACGAAGTCTTCGATTTCCAGACGTTCGGCGCGAATGGCGGGCGCGATGCCCGCCCTGCCGATACAGGCGGCAAGCTGTTCCCTGTCGGTCACCAGGCCGGTTGCGGCCAGGGCGTTGAGCAGGGTCTTGCGGCGCTGGCCAAAGGCGCCGCTGACGATCCGGCGCAGCAGGCCGCGGTCAAAGGCGCCGAGCCGGACGACCCGCTGCGGCGGCGGGTCAAAGGTGATCCGGACCACCATGGAATCCACCTTCGGCCGGGGATGAAACTCGGCGGGCCCGATCTCGAGCAGCGGTTCGGTGGCGGCGCAGGAGGCCAGCAGCACGCCGGGTACACCATACTCCTTTGTGCCGGGTTTTGCCAGCAGGCGGCGGGCCACCTCTTTCTGGAGCATGACAACGGCGGACTCCATGAGTCCGCAGTGGTCGATGAGGCGGAAAATGAACGGGGTCGAGATGGAGTAGGGCAGGTTGGCGATGATCCTGAGCCGGCCGCCGGCCCGGGTGACCAGCTCGGCAAGGTCCACCTTCAGGATGTCGGCATGGACGAGGCGGACGTTTGCGGGCAGGTCCCCGCGCTGTTCGTGCATCCTGACGATACCCGAATCGGCCTCCAGGCCGATGACCTTTGCTGCGGCCTCGGCCAGCGGCACTGTCAGCGCGCCCAGACC
>JALSNC010000313.1 GCA_026987195.1 Desulfobulbaceae bacterium
GGCGTTGGTGGACAGGTAGTAGACATTGCCATAGCCGCCGGTGGCCAGCACCACGGCATGGCCGGCGTAACGCTCCAGTTCGCCGGTGATCAGGTTGCGGCAGATGATGCCCCGGGCCCGGCCGTCTTCCAGCACCAGGTCCATCATCTCGCGCCGGGGATAGATGGTGACCCGGCCCGCCGCCACCTGGCGCATCAGGGCGGAATAGGCGCCGAGCAGGAGCTGCTGGCCGGTCTGGCCGCGGGCGTAGAAGGTGCGCGAGACCTGGGCGCCGCCGAATGAGCGGTTGGCGAGTGTGCCGCCATACTCGCGGGCAAAGGGGATGCCCTGGGCCACGCATTGGTCGATGATGTTGTTGGCCACCTGGGCCAGCCGGTAGACATTGGCCTCGCGGGAGCGGAAGTCGCCGCCCTTGATGGTGTCGTAGAAGAGGCGGAAGATGGAGTCACCGTCGTTCTGGTAGTTCTTGGCCGCGTTGATACCGCCCTGGGCGGCAATGGAGTGGGCGCGGCGCGGGCTGTCCTGGATGCAGAACGATTTCACGTTGTAGCCCAGCTCGGCCATGGTGGCGGCGGCCGAGGCCCCGGCCAGGCCGGTGCCGATGACCAGAATCTCGTACTTGCGTTTGTTGGCCGGGTTGACCAGTTTGTTCTCGAACCGGCAGGTGTCCCATTTTTCGGCCAGGGGGCCATCGGGGATATGTGCGTCAAGCTGCATGGTGTTCTTCTCGACTGGATTGGGAAACAGGGTTGGCGATTTCAGGCAGGTTGCCGTCCGGATCGCGGATATAGACGGACAGGATGGGGCCGCAGGCGCTGTTTCGTTCCACTGGTCCAGCGACCAGGTCCACTCCCTGCGCACGCAAGTGGCGCAGCACCCCGGTCATGGGGGTGGCGGTGAGGAGACAGAGATCGGCGGAGCCCGGCAGGGGACGGCTGGCCCTGGGCTCGATGGGGTCCTCCCGGCGGTGCAGGTTGATCTTCTGGCGGCCGAATGCCAGGGCCCGGCGGCCCTGGCCGAATTCGATGACCCGCATGCCCAGTACCCGGTGGTAGAACTCGCATGTCACCTCTATATCGGCCACAGTCAGCACCAGGTGGTCCAGGCAATCGATCCGCATGGCGGCTAGGCCTGCAGGTAACCGCCTGCAACCAGCAGGAGCAGGAGAATGGCGGCAAAGACACCGACGATGGCTGCGCAGACGCCCAGGGCCAGGATGCGGATGGGCCGGTCATAGCGGGGATGGCTGATCCCCAGGCTCTGGAAGAGCGACCAGAAACCATGGCTTGTGTGCAGGGCCAGGGCCGCCATGCCGGTGCCATAGAGCAGGGTGTAGAGCGGGTTGGAGAGGATGGGCGAGACGATATCGGCGATGGGCAGGTCGTGGTCGGTGAAGTGGAAGTTGGCCAGGTGGAGCAAGAGAAAGGCAAGGATCACCAGCCCGGTATAGGGCATGGTCCGCGAACCCCAGGTCCGGCCGCCGGCGCTGCGGCTCACCTGGTACCGGCTGGTCCGGGCCCCCCTGTTCTCCAGGAAGAGGACCAGGCCGGTGGCGACATGGAGGAGAAATACGCCTGCCAGGGCCACCTCGAAGATATTGACCAGAATGCCCAGGGAATGGAGATGGCCGGCATAGGAGACAAAGGCCGAGCGTCCCCAGAAGATGGAGCTGTTGCCGGCGGCGTGGATGAGGAGAAAACCGCCGAGCAGCAGCCCGGTGAGGGCCATGATATACTTCTTGCCAAGAGAGGATCTACAGGTTTCAATAAACCACGACATGGTGACGTCCCGGATCGGTTGATGGTATCGGGTACCCGGCATGGCCGGGCCAGACGATGAAGATTCGTGAAAAGTCCGTAAAAGTCCGGCAGCGCGCCATCCGGAGAGGACCCTGTCACTGTCACGCGGAGCTGACGTACTGTTGGACTGTGGAATAGTTCACCGCTATCAGCAACTACCTGAAAATAACGACACCTTTGGTAAAAGTTCAGCAGTGCGTCAGCTGTGCGTGATCGTGGCCGGCCGTCTATAGTTACGCTATGCGGCCAGCCGCGAGCGCGTGCAGATGGCGTGCTGCTGAACTTGTACTGGACTGTATTCTTTTCAGGGTGCGTTGACAATGGCAAAATCAAAAAAAGAGGCAGCCTATCTCGCCCTCCATCGGCGGGGCGGCCTGCGCCGGCGGGTGGAGGAGGCCCGGTCCATGCTGACCCCCTGCCGGGTCTGTCCGCGGGCCTGCGGGGCAGACCGCCTGGCCGGCAAGACAGGGGTCTGCCGCATCGGCCGCCGGGCCCGGGTGGCGTCCTGGGGCCCCCATTTCGGCGAGGAATCGCCCCTGGTGGGCAGTGGTGGTTCGGGCGCCATCTTTTTTGCCGGCTGCAACCTGCTTTGCGTCTTCTGCCAGAACGAGGAGATCAGCCATCCCGATGCCCTGGCAGACGCGGCCCCGGATGCGGCCGACAGTGGCCGGTTGGCCGCGGTGATGCTCGAGCTGCAGGAACAGGGCTGTCATAATGTCAACCTGGTGACCCCCTCTCACGTGGTGCCCCAGATCCTGGAGGCCCTGGACGTGGCGGTCAGTCAGGGGTTGACCCTGCCCCTGGTGTACAACTCCAGCGGTTATGACGCCCTGGAGACCCTGCGGCTGCTGGAGGGCGTCGTCGATATCTACATGCCTGATGTCAAGTTCTGGCACGACGCCGTCGCGGCCCGCTACACCGGGGTGAAGGACTATGCCACGGTGATGAAAAAGGCGGTGCGCGAGATGCACCGCCAGGTGGGTGACCTGGCACTGGACCGGGACGGGATCGCGGTGCGGGGCCTGCTGGTGCGGCACCTGGTCATGCCGGGCCAGCTTGACGAGACAGCGGCCATTGTCCGTTTCCTGGCCCGCGAGATCTCACCGCGCACCTATGTCAACATCATGGACCAGTACCATCCCTGTGCCCGGGCCGGCGATTTCCCGGAGATCGACCGGGCCATCACTGCCGAGGAATACCGCCAGGCCCGGGAGCTTGCCCGCGAGGCCGGCCTGGACCGGCTGGACCGGCGGGACTGGAGCCGGCTTTTCCGGCAGCTTGGCCTGTAGGAAGGTAAAAGCACCGCCAGTTCAAGGTGGTTGCCGCTAGCGGTGAACTGTTGTAAAAGTTCAGCAGCACGCCATCTGCACGCGCTCGCGGCTGGCCGCATAGCGCGGACTATGGCGGCCGGCCACGATCACGCACAGCTGACCCACTGCTGAACTTTTACCAAAAGTATTGCTCTTTTTCAGGTAGTTGCTGATAGCGGTGAACTATTACGAACTGTCACCTGGGCAGAGGACAGGAGACAGAAAACCGGGGGATGGCGGGCAAACGGCCCCCGGTGCCGAGACATGTTCCCTGCGAGGTGAAACCTGTATGCTGCGTGCATCCCTGCCCCGATGTCGATCCCGTCGCCTGCTCTGGCTGCCGGCCATCTGCCTGCTCGTGCTTTCCGTCTGCGGACCGCTGCCTCTGTATGCCGCCCGGACCGGCAACCGTGACGTGCAGCGGCTCATGGTCCAGGCCTACCGCTACTATACCGGATTCGGAGTTCCCCGCTCCTATGCCCGGGCCCTGGGGTACTATCGCCAGGCAGCGGAACTCGGCGATGCCGAGGCGCAGTTCATCGTCGCCGGCATGTACTATCGTGGCCTGGGCACGGACGAGAACAGGCGGGAGGCCTTCAGGTGGTTCCTGCGTGCGGCGGAGCAGGGGAGGTATACGGCCGAATCGCTGTACATCATCGGCTCCATGTTCCTGCGCGGCAACGGGGTGCCGCAGAACTACATGGAGGCGGAGAAGTGGCTCGATCTGGCCGTGCGGAAGGGCAGTGTCCCGGCCATGAACGATCTGGCCTTTATCTGCTACAACGGCCTGACCGGGAAAAAGGATTTCAAGCGCGCCCTGTCTCTCTACCGGCGGGCCGCCCTGCAGGGGGATATCCAGGCCCAGTACAACGTGGGGCTCATGTATGCCGGCGGTATCGGCACCCCGGTGGACACGGTCCGCGCCTATGCCTGGTACAGCCTGGCTGCCAGCCAGGGGAACACCACGGCCTCCATTGCCCGCAACGCCCTGATGCCTGCCATGAACTGGAACGATCTCAACCGGGCCCAGGCCCTGTCGGTCCGGCTCTTCCGGGAGGTGGAACAGAACCGCGAGAAGCGCAAGGCAGCGGAACGTAACTGATCACCGGTGTGCAAGGTCACGATTTTTCAACCTCGTTTTTTTAAGCGGCCCCAGGTGCCACAGGTTCGTGCGGTCGCTCCTGGCCGCTATAGCCTACTATGCGGGCTGGAGCGACCGTGCGAAGATGCGGTGCCTGTGACCGCTTACCCGGAGAGGTGTGCGTGATCGCTGGCCGGTCCTCTCAAACCCGCTCTACGGCCAGCCGCGATCGCGTGCAGGTAAACGCGGACTCCGGATGGCGTGCTGCTGAACTGTTACCGAACTCTTACTCCCAGGGGGTTCCCAGGGGGCAGGTGAAAAACGGTTACAGCCAGTCGGTCAGGGAGAAGCCGATACCGATTCGGTTGACCCGGTGATTGTAGTCGATCAGACTTTCACCAAAACCGTTGAAGTACTGGACATATCCCTTCAGGTAGGGATAATTCCAGAGGGGAAAGCTCCAGCTCAGCTTCACCGCTCCCTTTTCAAAGCCGGACTCCAGGTTGTTCCGCGACATGATGCTGAATACATGCTCGTTCCATCTGTAGGTGGCGCTCAACTCGTAATGGCCCAGATAATCGGTTATATCCGGATTGTCATCATCGGCGCTGTCCTCGGGAATCCGGTACCACGGCTTGAAGCTCATGGCCAGGTTGCCCCGTTCCACGGTCAGCCAGGCATAGACCCTGTTCCAGCTCCTGGACAGGTAACCGCCCCGACCATTGGACTGATGGACAACACCAAATGAATTCCAGGTATTGGTAAAGCCGAACAGTTCCCAGTGGGGATGAAACTGGACCCAAATCTCAGGCTCATGATTGGTCTCCCGGAAAGGGGATGACTCCTTGGAATTGTAGACCTGCCAGAACGAATGGTTGGTATACGCGGCGTAGACATCCATGGTGTCGTCAAACAGGTTCACCAGGACGGGGAACTTAATGCTGATCTGGAATTGGGCCTCGGTGTCCTGGAGCGAATATCCCGGATTATCGAACTGTTCCAGATACAGGGCAGGATTATAGCCACTGTTGTTATAGGCTGCCAGCAGAATATAATTGGGCTTGTGCGCCATCAGGGTGAATGGCTGGAGAACGTGCTGACGGTCATGATGCATCCGTTCCCTGACCACCGGTATGTCAGCGATCTCCTCCTCTGACGTGAACATCCGGCCTGCTGCAATCTCCCGCTGGCACTTGAGACGGAGTTCCGCCACCGAAAGGTCATCGAATTTCCCGGAATCAAAGGCCTGTAGCATACAGTTGTGCAGGTCACTTGCCTGTGCGGCCGACATCAGCATGAGCAGCACCACAAGTGCCAGTCCGGCCGGCCATCCCCGTTTGTACGTTGTTTGCTCTTGTTTTTGCATGGGAATCCTGTTGTCTGTCGGCAAAATATGTATCAGTTCACCGGTTTCGGTAACTACCCAGAATTACCAAAATATTACCCTGCGTGGACCTTGTCCGCAACCAGCTCGACAGAAAGGCGTTGCAACGACTATCTTAACTCATTATTTTTGCGTAAAAAATATAAAAGGGTTTTTTGGCCGATAATAACGGCAAATCAACGGGATAAATGGACCGTTTCAACACTTTTTTGTATGCATCACCTTGATAATCTGGATAAAAATGACGTCAGCATGTTCTTCTTTTCGGTTAAACAACCTTGTCCCAAGGGGCGCAGCAAACAATGAAAACAGCATCGTCCCCGTCCCCCTGCCTGGTTATCGGCGGCAGCGGTTTTATCGGCAGCCACCTGGTGGAAGAGCTGCTCAGGCAGGGAAAAACCGTCCGGGTCTTTGACCGGGCCCCTTTTCCCGGAGACCTGGAGCTGCAGCCCCGGGAGATGGTCC
>JALSNC010000314.1 GCA_026987195.1 Desulfobulbaceae bacterium
TGAGTAAGCGGACCGTTTGCTTCACCTTCCCGTAACAGACCAATTCTGCCGGCAATGGCGCCGGCGGTGGCCGGATGGTCGCCGGTGATCATTTTAACCTTGATTCCGGCCCGGTGACAGACGGCGACGGCCTTCACCGCCTCCGCCCGCGGCGGATCAATCATTCCCTGTAAGCCTAAAAAACACAACTCTTCAGCAATATCACCATGATCGATCGTGGACGTACCCGACGGCATCTCCTTGCGGGCAAAGGCCAGTACCCGTAATCCTCCGGAGGCCATCTGCTCGATATCCTGCAGAATCAGGCGGGTATCCAGCGGAACCGTATTACCCTGATCATCCATCAGCATGCTGCATTTCATCAAAACCTGCTCCACCGCCCCTTTCACATATATCGTACGGGAACCGTTCGCTCCCGTATCGTGGAGGGTGGCCATGTACTGATGCCGGGATGCAAAGGGAATGGTGTCCAGCCGGGGAAATTTTTTCCTTATTGTTTCAATCTCCAGCCCACCCTTGGCCGCAGCCGCCAGCAGTGCCCCTTCGGTTGGATTTCCCTGGACCTGCCAACTGCCGTCTTTTTCCAGCAACCGGCTGTCATTACAGAGAACACCAGTCCGCAGACATGCCGCAAGGGCGGGAGAAAGACCTGCATGGCCAATGATTGCCCGCTCTTCCCCGGTTGCATCAATCCTTAATATCCTGCCCCGGGGCACATATCCCGCCCCGCTGACCCTGTAATGAACACCCCCGCAGCGGATCGCCTGCACGGTCATCTGATTTTCCGTCAGGGTGCCGGTTTTATCCGAACAGATCACGGTGGTGCTGCCCAGGGTTTCCACGGCCGGAAGCTTGCGGATAATTGCCCTGCGTTTTGCCATCCTGGCAACGCCGATGGCAAGAGTGATGGTGACAGCTGCGGGCAACCCTTCGGGAATGGCGCCCACCGCCAGGGCCACGGCCGCCATGAACATGTCAAAAGGGGCCTGGCCGCGCATGAGGCCGACGGCCACGGTTATGCCGGAAAGAAAGAGGATGGCATAGAGCAGGATACGGCTGAAATGAGAGATCTTTCCGGTCAGCGGGGTGGCAAGATCCTGAGCTGAAGAAATCAGGCTGGAAATACGGCCGACCTCGGTCCGGTTACCGGTTGCCGTCACAATGCCGGTCGCCCGGCCGAAGGTGACCATGGATGAGGCATAGGCCATGTTGTCGCGCTCGGCCA
>JALSNC010000315.1 GCA_026987195.1 Desulfobulbaceae bacterium
TTGTCACATTCCGAACACTCATACTCGTAGACCGGCATAACACCACCTCTTGAACCAACATGGCCTGCCCACTTCCGGCAGCCATAACAATACGAAAAATTCCCGAAAAAACATGCAACCCCGGAAACCGGCGATGACAGAAGCCAGATTTCCGGGGAAAAACAACAGATTATACAGATCAGAACTCCTTGCTGGCACCTACAATAATACCGGCAGGGGGTACTGTCAACCGGTGAAGCAGGGTAAGCGATCCCGTGAGGGGATACGATCGGGGAAAAGTTCAGCAGCACGTCATCTGCACGCGCTCGCGGGTAAGCGCTCACAGGAGCCGCCTCTTTGCACGGTCGTGGCTGCCCGCAAGACAGGCACGGCCGTGCAAAGAGGCAAGGGAAGAGTCCGTGCGGCTCCTGTGGGCGCTTCCGACTGGACGGTTCCAGGGCCTGGCATATGACTATATTCTCCTGGACAGGGAAAAAAATCAATGCTCAACGACTGTCGTCACGAATGAAAACAAACATATGATATAGACTGACTATTTTTTTCAGATACGTTTTAACAAAAGAATTGCATTAGTTTTCCAACTACTCTATAGTTGGCGTAATTTATACAGTGATTTTTCGCATCCGGTCCGCAATGGCATTCAGCATGAAATATATCCTGTACAACGATACCCATACTGACCGGCAGAAAAAGATACATCATTATTTCTGATAAGACTATTTACTTTACCTGAAACACATCACAGCAACGCGATACCGAAGAAACCGGGGACAGACTCATAACGGGCAGAAATTCAACATGAAGGTTCAGCAGCACGCCATCTGCACGCGATCGCGACTGCCCGCACAGTCGGGCAGCCGCGATCATGCACAGTTGACGCACTGCTGAACTTTTACAATTTCCCATGTTATTCAAGGATGTTGCCTATAGCGGTGAACTGTTACCCTTCACCTCGTTCATTATTCATATTGCAGACAGGAGTATCAAAAATGACAAAATCCCTAGTTGAGATGACCGCCGAGATCGTTCAGTCGCAGATCAGCACCCAGGAGATGTCCACCGACGAAATCAAGGCCGCTCTCCACGACACCTTCCAGACCCTCAAGGCCCTGCAGGAGAAAGAACTCTCGGGCCAGCTCGCGGAAGGGGAAGAGAAGAAACCTTTCATGGACCCCAAACGTTCCATCCAGAAAAACAAGGTCGTCTGCCTCGAGTGCGGCCAGGAATTCAAGATGCTCTCACCCAAGCATCTCAAGTCCCACGACCTGACTCCCAAGGAATACCGGAAAAAATATGGATTTTCGGCCCGGCAGCCGCTGTGCGCCAAATCCCTGTCCGAGCGTCGCTCCAAATCCGGCAAGGAACGTGGTCTGCCCGAAAACCTGCGCAAGGCCATTGCCGCCCGCTCCAAAAAGAAAAAATAAGTGAAAAGCACCAGTATTTCAAGCTGGTTGCCGACATCGGCGAACTGTTGCCGCTAAACTGTCGGGTCAACCCGTCACTGGCACAGTTGTAAGCGCTCACAGGAGCCGCACGGAGTCTTCGCTTACCTCTTTGCACGGTCGTGCCGGCCCGCGGCCAGGCGGGACCACGCGAGTCGGCGAATAAACGTTCTCCGGTATTTCAAGTGGTTGCCGACAGCAGCGAACTGTTACCTGATGCCTCTGCGACTGCAGCGTTGACAGCCCCTGGTACATGACGAGCCATGATTGGAATCTTTGACTCCGGTGTCGGCGGCATGACCGTTGCCCGGGCAGTGGAGCAACTCTGTCCGGGCTATCCCCTGGTCTATTTCGGCGATATCGCCAGGACTCCCTACGGCTCCAAGAGTCCGGAGACGATCATCCGCTACTCACGGCGCAACACGGAATTCCTCCTGGCCCAGGGCTGCGAGCTGATCATCATTGCGTGCAACTCCGCCTCCAGCACGGCAGCGGATGCCCTTCGCCGTCACTATCGGGCGCCGGTACTGGATGTCATCGGTCCGGCAACCGCCAGGGCGGTGGAGGTGAGCAGCAACGGCAGGATCGGCGTTATCGGCACCAGGGCGACGGTCAGAAGCGGGGTCTACAAAGAGCGGATCCTGGCCATGGCGCCGGGTGACCGCGTCTTCAGCCAGGCCTGTCCCCTGCTCGTTCCCCTGGTGGAAGAGGGGTGGCTCAACCGGCGCGAAACCAAGATGATCCTGCGTAAATACCTGCATCCCCTCAGGACCAGACAGATCGACACCCTGGTGCTCGGCTGCACCCACTACCCCCTGCTTTCCCACCTGATCGCTCCTCGTATCGGACGCCGGGTGACCCTGATCGACTCCTCCATCGAGGTCGCCCGCAGCCTGCGCGAATACCTCACCGGCCACCCGGAGCTGGAAAAACGCCTCTACCGGCCCGGCACTCCAGGCCGCTTTTTCGTATCCGACGCCACCGATGCCGTGCAGAACCTGGCCCGGACCATCTTCGGCCGTCCCATCAACCTGGAAAAAATCGATGTCTGATAGCACAATTCACCTGAAAAGACAATATTCTTCCCGGCAACCCCGGCCCGGGCTCCCCTTCCGGACGACTCCACGCCGCGCCGCCACCCTGCTGCTGCCCCTGCTTCTGATACTCCTCCTTCCATACCCCGGCAGGACCGCGTCGCTCGAGCCGGCGGCAGCCGACAATTCGCCCCGGCAACTGGTGACCAGACTCCAGGAAAAGTACCGCCGGGTCACCAGCCTGGGTTTTGATTTCACCCAGGTGACCCGCGGCAGCGGCCGCGAACGGCACGGCCAGGGCAATGCCGTGTTCCTGCGTCCGCGGGTCACGGGCAGCGACAGCGACAAGGACCTGCCCCGGGCCGTGATGCGCTGGAACTACACAGCCCCTGACCGGCAGGTGATCCTCAACGACGGCCGGGAGCTCTCCATCTACAATATTGGCGAGCGGCAGCTCATCATCACCCCGGCCCGCGAACTGAACAATGACATTACCTATGCCTTTTTCGCCGGCACAAGGAACCTGCTCGACGACTTCAGGGCTGTGCCGCCGGATCCGCGCCTTGTCTTTTCCCTGGCCGACCGGCCCCTGCAGGCCGTCCGTCTCCTGCCCCGGAAACCGCAGGCCCAGGTGAAAAGTGTCCAGCTCTGGGTGGACGACAAGCTGCTCATCCACCACCTGGTCATCGAGGATCATTTCGACTCCATCACCGAGCTGACCTTCACCAATATCCACCTCGACAGCGTCGATGTCCACGATCCGGACCAGGTCCGCAGGATCGTCGACCTGCAGTTGCAGCCAGGCACCGAAATCATCACCAGGTAGCCCCTTGCCTGCCTGAGACGTAAAAGTATCATTTTTTCAGATGATTGCCGATAGCGGTGAACTCTTACCCTGAGACGACCTGTCACCGCAGCAGGTCGTCACGGCCATCGCCCGGGGGAACCAGACCATGAGCAGCACCATGCACGTCACGCTTGTCTCCATGCCCTGGGCGATCTTCAACCGTCCCTCCATCCAGCTTGGGTGCCTGAAAGGCTTTCTCTCCTCCAGGCCGGAAAGGATCACGGTGCGCGCCTGCCACCCCTACCTGCGGGTGGCCGAGGCCATGGGATCCGACACCTACCATGCCATATCGGAAAGCAACTGGGCCGGCGAGGCGCTCTACAGCGGCCTGCTCTTTCCCGACCATGCCGAGGAGGCGGAAAAACTTTTCCGCCGGGAGATGGCCGGACGCAGCTGTCCGGACTTTGCCGAACTCACCGCTGTTCTCGAACAGGAGATGAGCCGCTGGCTGGATGAACAGGACCTGCACGGGACGGATCTGCTCGGATTTTCCGTCTGTTTCAGCCAGTTACTCGCCTCCCTGTATGCGGCCCAGGCCGTGAAGGGACGATATCCCGACCTGGCAATCGTCTTTGGCGGCTCCACCTGTACCGCCGAACTCGGCAGATCACTGCTCCAGGCCTTTTCCGGGATCGACTTCATCGTCACCGGCGAGGGCGAGCAGCCGCTCTACGAGCTGACCCGTTTCCTGGCCGGCCGCGGCCCCTTTCCGGCCCACAGTGTTCTTGGCTGGGAGGATGAGGATACAGCGACCGCCGAAACAGACGCCACGGTCCGGGCCAGCGAGATCCGGGATCTCAACACCCTGCCCTACCCGGACTTTGACGACTACTTCCGCGAACTCCAAGAGATCTCCCTGCCCTTCATCCCGGTCCTGCCACTGGAATTTTCCCGGGGCTGCTGGTGGAACCGGTGCGCCTTCTGCAACCTCAATCTGCAGTGGCACCGCTACCGGTTCAAGAACCACGCCCGCATGCTGGCCGAACTGGTCCATATGCTCCAGCGTCATCAGTGCCTCGACTTCACCTTTACCGACAATGCCCTGCCCCTGCGCGAGGCTGAGCGGTTCTTCCTGGATATGGTCGCTTTTGCCAGGGACATCCACTTTTTTGCCGAGATCCGCGCACTGAAGAGGCTCGGGACCTGGCAGACCTTCCGGAACGGCGGCCTGCGCAGCGTGCAGGTCGGTATCGAGGCACTGTCCGATTCCCTTCTCACCCGGATGAACAAGGGGGTGAGCGTGATGGAGAACGTGGCGGCCATGAAGTTTGCCCAGGCTGCGGGCATGGACCTGGACGGCAACCTGATCCTCGAGTTTCCCGGCTCAACAGAAGAAGAGGTCCGCGAGACCCTGGCCGTGCTGGCCATGGTTCTCCCCTACCGGCCACTGAAGGCGGCCGGGTTCTTTCTCGGCCACGGCAGCCCGGTATGCTGCCGGCCCGGGGACTACGGTATCAGCGCCACCTTCCATCATCCGGCCAACCGCCGCCTCTTTCCGGCAGAAATCCTGGGGCAGCTGGACCTGCTCATCAAGTCCTATCGTGGTGATCGCGGCCTGCAGGCGCGGCGCTGGCAGCCGGTACGGAGACAGCTCAGGGCCTGGCAGGAATTCCACCGGGGACGAAAAGATCCCTCTCTGCCACCGCTCTCCTACCGCGATGGCGGTGATTTCCTCATCATCCGCCAGGAAGTTCCGGCGGGTCCGGTCCTGCACCACCGGCTGCGCGGACTCTCCAGAAAGATCTACCTGGCCTGTGAGGAACCGGTCTCAAAAAAGAAGTTGCTGCACCTCTTCAACCGGGTTAAAGAGGAACAGCTCAATGATTTTCTTGCTGGCCTCCGCAACAAGCGACTGCTTTTTACCGACGACACCTCCTGCCTGGCGCTGGCCGTACGCCAACGCTGACCAGCGGTAAAAGTTCAGCAGCACGCCTCTGCTCGCGCTTGCTTACCGGAGAACTATCACAACCAGCGGCAGGGGCCTGGCAAACAGCCGCCATGAAGATCGCCATCCTTTCCGACAGCCACGACCACATACCCAACCTGCGCCGGGCCGTGAACCGGGCCGGCGAGATGGGCGCCACCCTGCTCATCCACTGCGGTGACCTGATTTCACCCTTCATGCTGCCGGAGCTGCACCGTTTCCAGGGACCGGTGCACCTGATCTATGGCAACAATGTCGGCGATCAGCACCTGATCTCCAGCCGCTGCCAGAGCCTGTTCGACAACATCCATCACCACGGGGTCCAGGGCGAAATCGAGGCCGGCGGGCTCTGTATCGGTTTCCAGCACTACCCGGCCCTGGCCCGCGGGCTGGCCCTGACCGGCCGTTACAGTGTGGTCTGCTGCGGTCATAACCACATCGCCGCCACCGAACGGATCGGCAACTGCCTGCTGATCAATCCCGGCGATCTCCTGGGCAAGGATATGGCCCCGGGCTTCATGCTGCTGGACAGCAACGATCTCTCAGTCCGGAGGATCGAGGTCGGGGAACGGCTGTGCCTGGATGGGGACTGAGTGAATTGTTATTCTTGATGGACTTGTAAAAAGTCCATCACACGCTAAAGATGGCTCAGCATAAACGTTCGTTATACAAGGCGTAGCGGTGTCGGCCAAGCGGAGGCGTACATGTAGTACGTCGAGCATTGGCCGTACCCGCTACAACGCAGTAGATCGGACTTTTT
>JALSNC010000316.1 GCA_026987195.1 Desulfobulbaceae bacterium
AGGAACAGCCCGGATTTCTGGTTGTGCAAGTTGTGCAATGCACAAGTTTGCATAACCTGCATGTTGTGATTTTTCCGGAGTTTCAATTAAAAATACAACGAAATCCGGATTGGGCAAGCTCTTTTTCCCTAACAGTTCACCTCCATAGGCAACCGTTTTGAAGTACCGGTGATCTTGTACATTCCGATGGTGCTGCGGCTGCAGCCGCCAGGGGCGGCCTGCCGGTCGCCCCTGGCGGCCGGGAACGACCGCGGAAAGATGGAGGGAGTGGAACGAAGGATCAAGGCAAGCCCGCTTCTGACCGCTTCATGCGGCGGGCAGGGAAGGCCTGCAGAAGGGGTGCTGCGGATATTTACGGATTGCCAGGGGCCGTGGTCTCCTGCTGCTGCCTGAGTTCACGGCGCAGAGATTCCAGTTCTTCGGCCAGCGACGAGCGCAGTTCGGTGAAGGCGGAACGGATCTCTTCGGAGACCGAGGCGAGTTCCGGCGGCTCCTTCCTGTCTGCCGCCGGCTGCTGTTCCAGCAGTTCCGTCATGATCTGCCGCTGCCAGGCCGTGAACCGGGCCACGGATTCCACCAGCCGTGCCGGATCCTGATCCCTCTCCTCCACGCCCCGGGCAAGGAGCTCGAGGATGTCCAGCGATTCTTTTCCCGGCGCCTGCGGCAGGCGGGAGAGCATGTCCAGGGCTGTATCGAGGAGCTGGAGCTGAACCGCCTGCTGCGGGGCCATGGTCTCCCGGTCCAGGGCATCAACCCGGGAGGTGATCTCGGCCAGGGCGTCGGGCGAGGCAGCTGCGGCAAGGCGGGCAACGCCTGCCACAAGACCGGTCACGGCGGCTGCCGTGGCAACGGTGGTCGCTGCTGCCGCCTCCTGGCTGTGGAAAAGGGCCTCCGCCGGCCCGTCAATACCCGCGGCCACGGGAGCTGCCGCCATTTCTGCACCAGGGACCTCGCTTGCGGAACCGACTGCCGGCAGGGGATACAGGTCTGCGCTGCCGTCGCCGAAAAAGGCATCCAGGCGCGCCTCGATATTCATGGCAGCCGCATCGGCGATCTCTTCAGCCGCCTCTTCCCGGTCCGGTTCCTCTGCCCCGGTTGCCTCGGCCAGGGCCGGAACAATGGTCTCCTCTGTCGTCTCTGCCGCCTCCGGCGATGCAGCCGGTTCCCTGCCGTGGTCTTCTTCGGGACCCGGTTCTTCTTCACCTTCGCCGAAGAAGGAGTCGAGTTTGCTGTCGATATCGAGACTGGCCGCATCATCGATGGTCCCGGCCACCAGGTCTTCGTTGAACCCGCCCTCGTCCGGCGCGTCGGCCAGGGCCGGGGCGATCTCCGGGGATTCTTCTTCCGCGGCCGGCAATGCCTCCTCTTCCTCCCCGGCCGTATCGGCCAGGGCAGGAGCCGGCTGGTCGTCGCTGCCGGCTGCCGGCAGGTCCTCCTCCAGGGGTTCGCTCCCGCCAAAGAAGGAATCGAGTTTCTTCTCCAGGTCCTCCACCGGGGAATCATCGAGATCGGCAACCGTGGCGTCCTCGCTGAATCCGCCTTCCTCATCGCTGTCAGCCAGGGCCGGGGCAATGGTTTCCTCTTCCTCCGCTGTTGCCTCCAGAGAGTCGGTCAGGTCAATATCACTCTCTTCGAAGGCGGTCTCCTCATCGCTTTCGCCGAAAAAGGAATCGAGCTTGCGGTCGATATCGAGACTGGCCGCATCATCGATGGTCCCGGCCACCAGGTCCTCGTTGAACCCGCCCTCGTCCGGCGCGTCGGCCAGGGCCGGGGCGATCTCCGGGGATTCTTCTTCCGCTGCCGGCAATGCCTCCTCTTCCTCCCCGGCCGCATCGGCCAGGGCAGGAGCCGGCTGGTCGTCGCTGCCGGCTGCCGGCAGGTCCTCCTCCAGGGGTTCGCTTCCGCCAAAGAAGGAATCGAGTTTCTTCTCCAGGTCCTCCACCGGGGAATCATCGAGATCGGCAACCGTGGCGTCCTCGCTGAATCCGCCTTCCTCATCGCTGTCGGCCAGGGCAGGCGGCAGTTCGTCCTCCCCGGCCGCGGGCGATGTCCCGGTCTCCTTCCCGGATTCCTGCGTGTCATCGGAGAGGATATCGTCAAGACCGGCAAACATCTCGTCATCGGTAAAGGAGAGTTCTCCCTCTCCTGCCTCTTCTGTGGCTTCGCTCTCCGGCCCGGTCTCCTGCCGGTCAGAGTCGGGAAACAGAAGGTCAAGCTGCTCCTCGATCTCCTCCACCGGCGAGGCGTCCAGCGAGGCGATGGCAAGTTCCTCGTCAAAGCCGGTTTCCTCGTCACTGCCTGCCAGGGCAGGGGTGATCTCCGTGCCGATGCTCAGCTCCTCTTCGATGAAATCATCGGCGATCTCGTCGGTGACCGGCTGGATGGCAGAGGGGTCGAGAACGTCTTCCGGATAGGGCGACTCTGCCGTCTCCATGGCTGCCACCGTGCCGGCGTCGGCACCGTCGCTCTCAGCCAGGCCGGGCTCACCCGCCAGGTCAAGGGAAATCTCTTCCTCCTCTGCGGCCGGCATTGATGGTGTTTCCTCGTCTTCCACCGGCTGCAGGATCTCTTCCACGACCTCGTCGGCGGTACTGGCCGTGGCCGCGGCCCGGGCAATGGCTGCCTTGAGGGCATTGAGCCGGCCCACCCGGTCGATGAGCAGTTCCTGCCGCTGGTCATCGTCGAGCTCCCCGTTGCCCAGCAGGGTCTCCAGCCCGTCATAGAAAGAGTGGAGCAGGGTGAATGCCTCGGGATGGGCGTCACCCTTCTCCTCGGTGATATAGGCTCCCAGGGCCTTGAGTCCCTGGATGAGCACCTGGGCCGCCCGGTTGTCGCCACAGGTCTCCTCCACCCCGTTGACCCGCTGGCCGAATTCCCCGAGCCCCTCGTCTGTCACCTCCCATTCCAGGCCAAGGATGGAGGCCTTGAGCAGCTGGAGCGGATTGTCGCTGTCCACGGGCAGAGCAATCTCCGCCCCGGCCGCGGTCTCACCTGCTCCCTCGGTCTCGGGTGGCGGGGCGGTCTGGCTGATCTGGTACTGGAGGATCTTGAACTTGCGGACATCCCCCTTGAGCAGGGCGGCAATGGTGTCGCCGGTGATGTCTGGCGAGGAGATGATCTTTTCAAAGTTGTAGTAGAAGGTGAGCAGCAGCTTGATGGCGTTGGGATGGGCATATGCGCCCTGGCTGCGCAGGTAACGGCCGATCTTGTCCAGCCCCTGCAGGTAGACGCGGGCAACCTTGTCCCCCTCCCATACCTTCTGCAGTTCAGCAAGTTCATCGGCGAGTTCCTGCAGGATCTCGTCGGTGATCTCCCAGTCCAGGGAGAGGATGATCGATTTGAGGCGGGTGAGCGGGGAGTCCTCTTCACCGGTGAACTCGAAGAGATCGACATCGTCGGTGTCGAAGGCTTCGTCGGCGAAAAGGGTGAGATCCTCGGCCTCATCCAGGGCGGTCGTTATCTGGTCTCGGGAAGTGTTCATGTCCTGGCCGTTCTTCGGTTCCACAGCGTTGTTCCCTATAAGAGTTTCTTCTGGATGGATACCACGGTTGACGAGATTATCTTTTTCAATGTTTCAGGTACATTGTAGCCGGTCAGAGCGCTTGCCTCAAAGTAGGGCACCTTGAGCTTGCTGTTCAGATCCTTGTTGATGACACTGGTGGGCAGGATGGGGATGCCCTGGTTGCGCAGGTCCACCTTGTTGTACTGCAGGACCAGGGGAATGCGGAAGATGGATTCCTTGTACCCCAGCAGGTTTTCATGGAGCTGGTTCAGGGAGCGGATGTTTTTCTCCCGCATCTGCTCCTGGGCATCGGCCACGAACACGATGCCGTCCACGCCCTTGAGCACCAGTTTCCGGGTCGCATTGTACTTCACCTGACCGGGAACGGTGTAGAGCTGGATCTTGAGCTCGTAGCCCTTGATCTGGCCCATGTCAAAGGGGAGAAAGTCAAAGAACAGTGTCCGGTCGCCATGGGTCTTGAGGCTGACCATCTCCGACTGGATCTGCTTGCTGAACTTGCGGTTGATATACTCCAGGTTGGTCGTCTTGCCGCCCCGTCCGGGACCGTAATAGACAATTTTGACCTGAACGATCTTTTCTCTGAGATTGATGAAGCTCAAAACGCTCTCCTGCTGCCGTTATTCAAGATGGTGAGTGAGGACGGGCACGTCGGTGTCAGTGATCGGCATGGAGGCCGGTGCCCTAGTCCCGGGCCCAGAGTTTCTTGATCTGCTCGATGGTCTCCACCACGTTGAGGCGCAGGAAGCCAAGCGAGATCTCCCGGCCGAACATGGAGATCAGCAGCAGTTCGTCATCGATCTTGGAGAAGTGGATGTTGCAGTCCGTGCCCTTGTGAAAGAGCAGGGAGAACTCCTGCTCGCCCACCAGCTTGGCCATGGCGTCGACGGTGGCGAAATTGCCGGCAGCCAGGGCGGCAAAGGAGTAGACATCGTACTTGGTGGTTCCGTTGTCCTTGGCGGTGATGATATTGCCGGCCATATCGATGATGATGACACAGTCAACGCCGATTTTGATGAGTTTTTCGGTCAGGATCTCGTCAATTTTTTCAAGTTGCTCCTGGCTGACAACGCCGTAATTCATCGTGTTACCTCATTCATGATTCCATGGGTTGACTAAACAGTGGAGAGCCGGTCTCCATCCAGAACCGGTATTCCTGCCCTGTCTCCCGCGATCGTACCGGGGCGGGGACCCCGGGGTATCAGGGGAAAAGTTATCTGTAACAGTAAGAAAATGGCCGCAAAGATCACGATCTCCTGCCACGTCCGGGCCGGGCGTGCATGCTGCAGGGCCAACGGTTTACACTCCGATTTAAGAAGAGTATACGTCAGAAGAAATATTATATGAAGTGGTTTTTGCTGAATATACTGATTTTTTGCACCCGTTCAATACCACAGCGATACATGGGCGAAGCGGGTGACATCCACCAGGCCGCGGTCGGTTATTTTCAGCTCCGGAATAACGGGCAGGGCCTGGAAGCTGAGCAGCATGAAGGGATTGTCCGGGGAGCAGCCGAGTGCGGCGGCAGCGGAACGGATCGCTGCAAGGCGGCGGCGGACCTCATCCGCCGGTATATCGGTCATCAGGCCGGCCACGGGCAGGGGCAGGGTGGCCAGGGTCCGGTCATTGTCGCAGACCGCAAGTCCGCCCCCCATCCGGTCAAGTTCGCGGGCGGCCCTGAGCATGGCCCGGTCAGTGGCCCCGACCACGATCAGGTTGTGGGAGTCGTGGGCCACGGTCGATGCCAGGGCGCCCCGGTCAAGGCCGAATCCCCGGATGAATCCCACCCCGGTGCGGCCGCTGGCGTGGTGCCGCTCGATGACGGCTATCTTGAGCAGGTCCCGGCCGGGATCGGCAACCACCTCGCCATCGGCAACGGTGGGGTCCAGGAAAAGCTGGCCGGTGACGATCTGGTGCTCGATGCTCCGGATGACGCGGATCCTGCCCGCTCGCGCCGCCACCCTCAGGTTCACCCGGCTCCAGTCGATGTGCAGGGAGGAGTGCAGCACCGGGGCCTGGTCCCTGCCGTCAGCAGGTCCGCTCCCGGCCGGTTCCGGCCGACCGTGGGCGGCCACCTGCCTGCCGTCCTTGAAAACGCGCTGTACCTGGAAGTCCTGCAGGTCTTCCAGGACCACCAGGTCGGCCCGGTAGCCCGGTGCGACCGCGCCCTGCCAGGCAAGGCCGAAGCGGCGGGCCGGGTTGATGGTGACCATCTGCAGGGCCATGACCGGGTCAAGGCCAAGGGAGACCGCCCGGCGGAGGATACGGTCCAGATGACCCTCGGTGAGGATGTCATCGGCATGGAGATCGTCGGAGACCAGGAGGCAACGGCGGGCGGTGTACGGCGTGACCAGGGGCAGGAGGGCCTCCAGGTTGCGGGCGGTGGAGCCCTCGCGGATATAGATATACATGCCGGCCCGCAGCTTTTCCCGGGCCTCGGCAAGGGTGGTGCATTCGTGGTCCGAGCTGATGCCGGCGGCGCAGTAGGCCTGCAGCCCGGCACCGGAAAGACCCGGTGCATGACCGTCGACGGGACGGTGGGCGGCGAGAAAGACCTGCAGCTTGGCAAGAACATCGTCCTGGGCGGCCACGGTACCTGGAAAATTCATCATCTCGGCCAGGCCGGGAACCGATGGTTCCTTCAGCAGTCGCGCCAGGTCGTCCGCCTCCAGGGCGGCGCCGGCGCTCTCCAGGTGGGTGGCCGGGACGCAGGAGGGCGCCATGGCCAGGATCTCCAGGGGCGTGGTCTCGCCATCGCTGAGCATGAACCGTATCCCTTCCATACCCAGGACGTTGGCGATCTCGTGCGGATCGGCGATCACCGTGGTCGTGCCGCGGGGCAGAACAGCCTCGGCAAAGCGGCGCGGCGTGAGCATGGAGCTTTCGATGTGGATATGGCCTTCGATGAACCCGGGACAGAGGAAGCGGCCCCGGATGTCGATCTCGCGCCTGCCGCGGTAACTGCCCAGTCCGGCGATCCGGTCACCGAGGATGGCCACATCACAGGTGTCCGTGTCGCCGGAGAAGACGTGGACGACACGGGCGTTTTTCAGGACCAGGTCTGCAGGCGCATCACCGCGGGCACAGTTGATCAGGGCCCTGCGCAGGGCCACGTTTTTGTCTCCGGTATGCAACAGGTTCCTCCCCGGTTGCGGCAGGGTGGTGGTTCGTAATAGTTCATCGCTATCGGCAATCACATAAAAAGACCGATACTTTTACCGTGTGCAGTGGCCGCCCCTGGCCGGTTCAGCGGCTGTCGTGTTTCTTCTTGAACTTTTCATTCACCGAATAGACAAAGGCAAGGACCTCGGCAATGGTCTGGTAGAGTTCGGCCGGAATCTCCTCGCCCACCGGCACCTTGGCCAGCAGTTCCACCAGGTCCGGGTCCTCCCTGATGAACACCCCGGCCTCCCGGGCCGTCTCGATGATCTTCTCCGCGATCAGGCCGGAGCCGCTGGCCACCACCTGCGGTGCCGCTGTCCGTTGTTCATCATAGACCAGGGCAACGGCCCTGCCGGTTTTTTTCTCCCTGGCCATGGCCTATGCCCTGGTATCGAGAATGCCTGAGCTGCCTGGCGGCAGCATCTTCCGCAGCAGCTTCACTGCCGGGTCTTCTGCGCCGGCGAGGAAACTGATCGAATCGGGGCGAAGGGCGGTGAGCCACTGCTCCAGTTCACCACGGTGCGCCTGCATGAATTCTGCCCGCTCCCTGTCCTGGGCCAGGAAGCGCAGGTCCACACCGCTGTCGCGGCGGCTGATATCGATCTGGACGTTGCCCAGGCCCTCGAGCTGCAGGTGCAGGTGTACTATCTCCGCCTGCTCATCCGCACCGTCCCGGCGGTCTCCATTTTCCTGTTCGTCCACCAGCAGGTAGCCCTGGTGCAGAAACGGCAGTGGCAGCGGCAGAAAAAAGAGCCCTTCGGGCGCAAGCCGGATCTGCAGCATCTGGTAGAGCTCGATGGTTCCCAGCAGCACTGCCGGCGCATGGTCCTTCTCCCTCGAACCGGTCATGGTGTGGGAGAGCTCGAGCAGGGCGTTCTTTAAGGACTGCGCCGCCTCCTCGCGCCTGCCCTCGGCCAGTAACCGCTCCATGTCGAGTCCCAGCCTGTCGACCACCTGCCTGATCTCCTCGCCGCCCGGCCGGTCGGGAGGCATGGATTTGTCAGGGGTGGCAAGGTGCCTGTGCAGGCCGAGGATCAGCAGCAGCAGGCGGGAAGGCGTGGTCTCCCGGTCCGGGAACAGGGACAGCAGCAGCGGTGTCGGCCCGGTGCCGGCCCTGTCGGAGAATGCAGCCTGGTCGATCTGCTGCAGCAGGTTGCGCAGTTCTCCGGCAAGATCGATGTGTTGTCCTGTTTCCGTCGTCTGCCGTTGCACCAGGAAGGCAGGGCCCGGGACTCGGGTATCTTCCAGCACATCCAGCTCCCGCAGGACCCGGGCCGCCAGGGCAGCGGTCTCCCCGGCGCCATCCCGGGCCAGCGGAACGAGAAGTTCTCTCAGGCCGGCCACTGCCTGCTTCGCATCGCTGCCGCCGGGAGCGGCCGTCGCCAGCCTGGCCGTGAGCACGGCCAGGGCCTGGTCCGGTTGCCCTGGTGGTGCACCGGCGGTGGAGAGTTTTGCCGCGGCTGTGGCGAAGAACTGCAGGGTTTGCCGGGTCTGGGGCGACAGATCGGGATTATTGACGTTTTTTTCTGCCAGGGTGGCCGTTTCAGGGAGCAGAGAGTCCTGGCGGGTGAGGAGATGGAGGGACCTGCCGATATCCCTGGTCAGGGGGTCTTCGATCACCCGGAGGGTGGTCCGGGGGCTGGTGCTCACCACCTGCAGGTCGAGCTGCTGGCCCACCCGGAGCGGGGTCCCGGATTCGGCGATGAACCGGGCGCCGCCCACGTCGAGATAGAAACGGTTGCCGGTGTCCCGGCCCGTGATCGTTCCCTGGAGCATCTGGCCGCGGGCAAAGGGGAAGGGAGTCCGCCCGGACCGGGCATCACTCTGGGGGCTGCCGATCCGGTCCACCCGCAGGGTGGGTGTGAGGGTGATTTTCGGATCCATGGGCTGACCGGGGCCGGGATGGAGGTTGAACTTTTACATTACTTTTGCCCGATCATCGCCGTGGCCGCGGGAGAAGGAAGCGGAAGGCCGTTCTAGTCGACCCTGATCTTGTTGCGCAGCTGGCGGCGCTGTTCCTGCAGGCAGCAGGAGATGATCAGGTCCCGGGTCTTCTGGTCGATGTCGGCGAAGTGGAAGGCGACCTGGTACCGTTTTTTCCGCATCCTGTAGGTACGCACGACCTCGGCCATGCACACGGCCGGTTCCGCATGATCCGGCAGCCTGATGGCCAGGTGGATCCTCTTGCGGTTCAGCGGTTTTTCCGTGAACAGGGCCAGCACGCCGCCGCCGGAAAGATCGATGGTACTGCCTTCCAGCGTCCAGGGCTTGTTCTTGATCTCCTTGGGACCAGGGCGGTACTCGGCAACGATGGGCGTATTGATGGAGACGCGGAAATATTCGCGCATCGCCTCCGGCCTGACCGATTCCGTCGCCGTCAGCAGCAGTGTCCGGTTGTCTTCCAGGCCGTCGATCCTGGCCAGGAGATTGATGGAGCTGTCGTGGTGCTTGACCGTCAGGTGGCAGGTGGTCCCGGCCTCGATCTCATCGACCTGGAGGGCACCAGGCGAAAAGAAGAGCGCCAGCTGGGGGGCCTGCCGTTTCCTGAGAACGCTCTGCAGAAGCTGCGATTCGCTGTCCCTGATGGGGATATCGACAACGACTCGTGTTCTGTCGAGCAGCTCGTTGACTATTTCACTTATTCCGGACACGGTTCAGTCATGGCGGTTGGTGGTGTGGAACAGTTGCAGAACCGCAGATCGATTCCGGCCGGGAAAACCTGTCCGGGGATCCATGAAAACTTATGGATAACCGGGAGGTTAGTCCGTATCCGGTCGCTGCGGCTCCTTCTTTGGTCGCCACTGCCGCGGATTCTTCACGAGGGCGCCGTCTGCTACCAATGTACCAGAATGGTTTTTTTTTTCAATGAACAAGCCAAGTTCTGACTTTTTTCCGCCAGAGAACCCGGAGATCGCTTCCGCCAGAGGCCGGATCCCGCTGCACGGCATTTGCCGACGTTCCGGAGAGAGAAGAGAGGGAAAAGTGATCATCCTCCTTGACATGGCTGGTTTTTTTCTTAGGTTTGAAGAGGATATGCGGGCAGCCGCGAGTGGGTGCAGAGAGCGTGCTGCTGAACTTTTCCTGAAGACTGCAGCAGGAGATTGCAAGGTGAAGAAGCCTGTTCGGCTTGTCGTGATTCTAGTCGTCCTGGCGGCCATGGCCGCCGGAGGCCGGTACTATTACCTGAGGCGGAACCATCAGGCCGAAGATGATCTTCTTCATCTCTACGGCAACGTGGACATGCGCCAGGTGCAGCTCAACTTTCAGGCCAGCGGCCGCATCCTGGCCATCCATGTCCGCGAGGGCGACCGGGTCCGCAAGGGACAGCTTCTGGCCGAGATCGATCCTGTCCGTTACCGGATCCGGCTTGAGCGGCTCAAGAGCGAGCTTGCGGCTCTTACGCAGGAATTACAGCGGCTGGAGGCCGGCACCAGGCCGGAAGAGATTGCCCGGGCCCGGGCCCGGGTGGCGGCATCCGAGGCGCGGCTCCGGGACGCCACCCTGACCTATAACCGTCTTGCCCGCCTGGTCAAGGTCCATGTGGGCTCCCAGCAGGAGGTCGATAACGCCAGGGCGGCCATGGAGGTGGCCCTTCATTCCCTGGAGGCGGACAAGAAAGCACTGGACCTGGCCCTGGCCGGTCCGCGCAGGGAAGATATCGAGGCGGCACGGGCCCGGGTGATGGCCGGCAGGTCGGCGGTGGAGTATGCCCGCCAGGAACTTGCCGACACCCGGCTCCTTGCCCCGGCCGACGGGATCCTGCGCAATCGTGTCCTCGAACCCGGTGATATGGTGTCACCGGCCCAGCCGGTGCTGACGCTGGCCCTTACCGACCCCGTCTGGGTTCGGGCCTACTGCCCCGAGACCTTCCTGGGCAGAATCGCCCCGGGCATGGCCGCCGAGATCCGCACCGATTCCTATCCGGATCGGGTCTACCGGGGCTGGCTGGGCTATATCTCGCCGGTGGCCGAGTTCACGCCCAAGAACGTGGAAACGCCGGAACTGCGGACCCGGCTCGTCTACCAGGTCCGGATCTTTGCCTGTGATCCGCAGGGCGAGTTGCGCCTGGGCATGCCGGCCACCGTGACCATCGACCTGGACAGGACGGCGAATCCCCCCGGCCGTGACCGTCAGTCCGCCTGTCAGGCCGACTGAGATGTCGGCCGAAGACCGGGCCGGGGCCGTCCTGACCCTCACCGACGTCACCAAGACCTTCAGGGTCGGCAGCCGGGTGGTGACGGCCCTGGACGGGATCTCGCTGAGTGTGCGTCCCGCCATGGTCACCGGCCTCATCGGGCCGGACGGCGCGGGCAAGACAACCCTGATGCGCCTGCTCGCCGGCCTGTTGCGTCCCGATACCGGCCGGGTCGAGGTCCTGGGCCTGGACGCGGGCACGGACTACCTCGCCGTCCAGGCAACTTTGGGCTACATGCCGCAGCGGTTCGGTCTCTACGAGGAGCTGAGCGTGCAGGAGAACCTGGACCTCTATGCCGACCTGCAGGGGGTTCCTGTCAGGGCCAGACCGGGCCGGTACGAGGAGCTGATGCAGATGACCGGCCTGGCGCCTTTCACCGGCCGGCTGGCCGGCCGGCTCTCCGGCGGCATGAAGCAGAAGCTTGGCCTGGCCTGCACCCTGATCAAGCCGCCGCGCCTGCTTGTCCTGGACGAACCCACCGTGGGGGTGGACCCGGTGTCGCGGCGCGAACTGTGGGAGATCGTCTACCGCCAGGTGGAGTCCGAGGGCATGAGTGTTCTCCTGTCCACCGCCTACCTGGATGAGGCCGAACGGTGCCAGGAGGTGGTGCTCATGCACGAGGGATCCCTGCTCGGCCAGGACCGGCCGCAGGTCTTCAGCAAACAGCTCGCCGGCCACTGTTTTCTTGTCCACAGTGACCGGGAGAACCGGCGGCGGCTCCAGGAGCGGCTGAGTCGCAGCAAGGGGGCCATTGACGCCATCATCGTCGGCAGCCGGGTTCGCCTGGTCACGGCAGAGGCCATGGAGGAGGAGCGGGTAGCGGAGCTGTTCAGCACCCCGGAGAGCCGCCTGGAGGTGAGCAGCGTGCCGCCCAGGTTCGAGGATACCTTCATCTATCTCCTCCGCAGGCGCCTGCGGGAGAGCGGCAGGGACAGCGGGCCCAGGATCATCCGTCCGACCCGGGTGGATTCCGCGGGCGAGCAGGAGGTGATCGTGGTCCGGAACCTGGAACGGCGGTTCGGGTCCTTCTACGCGGTGAAGAACCTGAGCTTCACCGTGGAGCGGGGCGAGATCTTCGGCCTGCTCGGTGCCAACGGTGCCGGCAAGTCCACCACCTTCCGCATGCTCTGCGGTCTGCTGCCGGCCTCGGGCGGCACCCTGCGGGTGGCCGGCCGCGACCTGCACACGGCCCGGGCCAGGGCCAGGGCCAGGATCGGCTACATGGCGCAGAAATTCTCCCTCTACGGCGGCATGACCGTGCTCCAGAACCTGCAGTTCTTCAGCAGCGCCTATTCCCTGTCCGGTGCGCGGCAGCGGCAGCGGATCGACTGGGTCCTGGAATCCTTTGAACTGGGGCCCCTGCGCAACGTGGTCAGCGAGAACCTGCCCCTGGGCTTCAAGCAGCGGCTGGCCCTGGCCGCGGCCCTCATGCACGAGCCCGAGATCCTCTTCCTGGACGAGCCGACCTCGGGGGTCGACCCCCTGGCGCGGCGCGAGTTCTGGCGCCATATCAACGCCCTGGCCGAGTCCGGGGTCACGGTGCTGGTGACCACCCACTTCATGGAGGAGGCCGAGTACTGTGACCGCCTGGTGATCATGGCCCGGGGCGAGGTCCTGGCCAGCGGTGATCCCGAGCAGCTCAAGCGGGAGGCGGCAGGCAGCGGCCTGGCCGAGCCCACCATGGAAGACGCCTTCATCGCCCTGATCAGCCACGCAAAACCGCCGGGCCGACCGCCGGCCACCCGGTGAAGCGACCGCCGGTCCCGCACAAACGACAGTCGGCCGTGCCACGGAACCGATCGCCAGGGCAACCATGCCGCCGGGGAAACCAGATGGACAAACGCCACCACCTCTTCAGCACCATGCGCCTCGTGGGCCTGATCCGCAAGGAGAGTCTGCAGATCATCCGCGATCCCTCCAGCATCGGCATCGCCTTCTTCCTGCCGGTCCTGCTGCTGCTGATCTTCGGCTACGGCGTCTCCCTGGATGCCCGCGACATCGGGCTCGCCCTGGTGGTCGATCGCCCCGATCCCCTGGCCATGAGCCTGGTTTCCGGTTTCCGGCGTTCCGAATACTTTGCCCCGCTCACCATCCCCTCCATCCAGGAGGCCGAAGAGGCCATGATGCGGCGGCGGGTGGACGCCATTGTCTGGCTGCGGGAGGACTTCTCCCGTGACCTGCTCAGGGGAGGCGCGGCACCGGTGGGGGTGATCATCAACGGGGTGGACGCCAACAAGGCGCGGCTCATCGAGGGGTATATCGGCGGGGTGTGGCGGCAGTGGCTGGCGCGGATCAGCGACGCCCGGGGGCTCGACCTGCGGGTTCCGGTACAGGTGGACTACCGGATCTGGTTCAACCCCGCGGTACGCAGCCGCGATTACCTGGTGCCGGGCCTCATCGCGGTCATCATGACCCTCATCGGCGCCATGCTCACCTCCATGGTGGTGGCCCGGGAGTGGGAGCGGGGGACCATGGAGGCCCTGCTGGTGACGCCGGTCTCCATCTACGAGATCCTGCTCGGCAAGATCATTCCCTACTTCATCCTCGGCATGGGCGGCATGGCGCTTTCAGTGGTCATGGCCATCTTCCTCTTCAACGTGCCCCTGCATGGATCACTGCCGGCCTTGTTCGCCGCCTCGGCCCTGTTCATGCTGACCACCATCGCCATGGGCCTGCTCATCTCCACGGTGGCGGACAGCCAGTTCGTGGCCGGGCAGATGGCCATCGTTGTCACCTTTCTGCCGGCCTTCATCCTCTCGGGCTTCATCTTTGACATCGGTTCCATGCCCGCCCTCATCCAGGCCGTCACCCGCATCGTGCCCGCCACCTACTTTGTCGCCATCCTGCAGTCCATCTTCCTGGCCGGCAATATCTGGTCGATTTTTTTTGTCAACTGCGGCTGGCTGGCGCTGATGTGCACGGTACTGCTCGTCATCATCAGAAAGAAATCACACAAGAGGCTGGAATAAGAGATGCTGCGCAGGATATTCGCCCTGATGCTCAAGGAGTTCGTGACACTTCTCAGGGACAAGAAGAGCAGGATGGTGATCGTGGTGCCGCCGGTGGCCCAGATCATTATCTTCGGCTATGCGGCCAGCTTTGATCTCAACCACGTGCCGTATGCGATCTACAACGAGGACCGCGGCCTGGATTCCCGCCAGCTTCTGTCCGGGTTCGAGGGCTCGACCATCTTCGAGCGGCAGGCGGTCATCCACTCCGACGGTGAGGTCGCGCCCCTGATCAACCGGCGCAAGGTCCTGCTGGTGCTCCACGTTGGGCCGGAGTTTTCCGCCAACCTGCGCCAGGGCCGCGGCGCCAGCCTGCAGGTGATCGTGGACGGCCGCAACTCCAACACCGCCATGATCGCCCTCAATTACGTGCAGTCCATTGTCATGGCCTTCAACCAGCAGTGGATCCGGGAGCACGGAACCGCCGGTCCGCCGGCGGTGCTGATGGAGCGGGCCTGGTTCAACCGGACGCTCGACTCCCACTGGTTCATCGTCATCGGCATCGTCGCCCTGCTCAACCTGGTCGTCACCCTGGAGGTGACGGCCCTGTCCGTGGCCCGGGAGCGGGAGGCCGGCACCTTTGACCAGTTGCTGGTCACACCGCTCACCCCCTTCGAGATCCTGGTCGGCAAGTCCCTGCCCGGGCTGATCATCGGCGTTGCCGAGGCCACGGTGGTGATCCTGATGGTGGTCTTCTGGTTCCACGTGCCCCTGCGCGGCAGCCTGCCGGCGCTCTACCTGGGGCTGTTCATCTTTCTCCTTTCGGCCGTGGGCATCGGCCTGATGATCTCCGCCCTCTCCGTGACCCAGCAGCAGGGGCTGATGGGAGCCTTTCTCTTCCTGGTGCCGGCTGTCATCCTGTCGGGATTTGCCACGCCGCTGGAAAACATGCCCCAGGTGGTGCAGTGGCTCACCTATCTCAATCCCATGCGGTATTTCCTGATCATTGTCCGGGCGGTCTTCCTGCAGGGCGCCTCCTTTGATCTGCTCTGGTCCCAGTACTGGCCCATGGCGATCATCGGCCTGGTCACCCTGACCCTGGCGGCGCTGATGTTCAGGCGCCGGATGTACTGAGATGAGGCTCAGGCCACTGTCTTTGCCTTTTCGCCGCGGATGACCTCCTTGACCTCCTCGCCGCTGATCACTTCCTTTTCCTCCAGCAGGGCGGCCAGTTTTTCCAGCACCTGCCGGTTTTCGGTCAGGATCTCTGTGGCCCGGCGGTGGCCTTCCTCCACCAGCCGCTTGCACTCCTCGTCGATGAGGCGCGCCGTCTCCTCGCTGTAGTTCCGTTCCTCCTGGCCCTGGACGCCGAGAAATTCCAGCTCCTGCCGCTTGCCATAGGTCAGCGGTCCCAGTCGTTTGCTCATGCCGAGCTGGGTCACCATGGAGCGGACAATGGCCGAGGCCCGCTCCAGGTCGTTGGAGGCACCGCTGGAGATGCTGTCGAACACGATCTCCTCGGCCACCCGGCCACCCAGGAGGATGGCTACCTGGTCTTTCAGCTCCTGCTCCGTGGACAGGAATTTTTCATCCACCGGCAGCTGCAGGGTATAGCCGAGGGCGGCCACGCCACGGGGAATGATGGAGACCTTGTGCACGGGCTCGCCGGTGGGCACGGTCTCGGCCACCAGGGCATGGCCGGACTCGTGGTAGGCGACCCGTTTCTTTTCCTCCGGATTGAGCGCCCGGTGTTTCTTCTCCGGCCCGGCGATGATCCGGTCGATGGCCGCCTCGAAGTCCTTCATGGTCACCTTGTCACGGTTATTGCGCAGGGCCTGGATGGCAGCCTCGTTGCAGATGTTCTCCAGGTCGGCGCCGACAAAGCCCGGGGTACGCTGGGCCACCACCAGGAGGTCCACGTCGTCGGAGAGGACCAGTTTCTTGGCATGCAGTTTGAGAATCGCCTCGCGGTCCTTGAGGTCGGGCTTGTCCACCAGCACCTGGCGGTCGAAACGGCCGGCCCGGAGCAGGGCCTTGTCCAGGATCTCGGGCCGGTTGGTGGCCGCCATCACCACCACGCCGGTGGAGGGATCGAAGCCGTCCATCTCGGTGAGGAGCTGGTTGAGGGTCTGTTCCCGTTCGTCATGGCCGCCCATGATCGACCCCATGCCGCGGGAACGGCCGATGGCGTCGAGCTCGTCGATGAAGATGATGCACGGCGCCTTCTGCCGGGCCTGTTCGAACATCTCCCGGACCCGGGCCGCGCCGACACCGACGAACATCTCGATGAACTCGGAGCCGGAGATATTGAAGAACGGCACGCCCGATTCGCCGGCCACGGCCCTGGCCAGGAGGGTCTTGCCGGTACCGGGGGGGCCGACCATGAGGATGCCCTTGGGCATGCGGCCGCCCAGTTTCTTGATCCGCTCCGGGTCCTTGAGAAAGTCGACGCACTCGCGCAGTTCCTGCTTGGCCTCTTCCGCGCCCGCAACATCGTCAAAGGTGACCTTGGGCAGGGAATCGGGATGGATGTGGACCTTGTTGCCGATATTGAGAAATCCCTGCCCCATCCTGCCCATCCGTTTCGCCATCCAGCCCCAGAACAGGAAGAGCAGTCCGAAGGGCAGCACCCAGCCGGTGAGGAACTTGGCCAGCCAGTCGGTGTTGAGCCGGACCGTGTAACGGACCCCCTGTTTTGCCAGGGTCTTGGCCAGATCGTTGTTCCAGGTCAGGGGAACGGTGATGAACCGGCGCGGCTTGTTGGTCTTCTTGTCCTTGATGGTCAGGGTGCCGGTGATGAGCCTGTCGGTGACCACCGCCTCGGCAACCTCCCTTTTCTCCAGGTACTGGAGGAATTCGCTGTAGGGGATCTCCTCCTGCCGGGCCTGCTGGTAGTTCTGGTAGAACTGGAAGGAGATGAGGATGAAGAAGAGATAGGCCCAGAAGGTGAAGTTCGGATTCTGCCAGAACTTGACCGGTTTATTGGTCTTGTTGAGCTCTATCTCCGGTTTGTTGTTGCCGAGGAAGTTGGTCTTTTTCATGGGGCAGTCCTTGTTGCGAAAAGGTCATGGGATTCCATCCTGAGCGCCGCCATGCGGACGGGCGGGCCGGCAGACAACACTGGTTCCGGCATGGGCAACACAATAGTCCATGCAGAAGAATTGTCAACGATATTGGTGGGGGAATCAGGGAGAGGGAGTTCTGGTATCTGATTGTATTTATAGTGAAATATACGGATGTTTTGCCCGGGGGCGCAGGTGGTGCTCTCCCGGGTGATGGCCCATGTGCACTGAGACTGTGCTTGACATCCGCCTTCACTGGCTTATCTGTACTTGAGGAGGGGTAAAAGTTCAGCAGCACGCCATCCGGAGTCTGCGCTTGCCTGCCAGCCAGCCGCGATCACGCACCGCTGGCGCACTGCTGAACTTTTACCAAAAGTGTTGCTGATAGCGGTGAACTGTTACGGATTGAGGTGCAACAAAAGGAGGCAAGGACAATGAACGAATTTTCAGTGGATATCTTCATGGACCGGAGGGTTCGCCGGAGCACCATGGTCCTGGCCATCCTCCTCATGGTGATGGGCACGGTGGGGATCCTCCTGCCGCAACTGCTGACCCTGGCCCTGTCGGTCTTCATCGGTTTCCTGCTGCTTCTGGCCGGCATCGTCGCCGGGTACCTCACCTGGCTCAACTACTTCCGCAGCGGCCTGGCCTGGCTCAAACCCTTTCTGCTGGTGGTGCTGGGGCTGCTGCTGATCTTTCGTCCCATTGCCGGCGCCGCCACCCTGGGCCTGCTGCTGATCGTCTATTTTCTCCTGGACGGTTTCTTCTCCATCACATTTTCCCTGGCCCTCCGCCCCCTGCGGGGCTGGGGCTGGACCATGTTCAACGGTATTCTCTCCATCCTCCTGGCCGGGGTCTTTCTTGTCGGCTGGCCCTTCAGCGCTCCCTGGATGGTGGGTCTGCTGGTGGGAATCAGCCTGATCGTGGACGGGATCGCCCTGCTGATGCTGGCCCTTTCGGCAGAGGTTCCCTGAGCCGGCTTCCGGTTTTCCGTCCTGCGGACAAACCAGCATGGCCGGACCAGGTTAACCCTTGAAAATCAGTAACATACCATCGTCTCGCCACCGCGGGCAGGGAACGGCCCTGTCCCCTGGTACCTGGCCCCTGATTTTCTGACAACCGCCCTGGCAGCGCCACAGGGCAGGGAGAACACATCGTATGCTGCAGAACAGATACATGCCGCGCACCCTTCCGGAGCCCCTGCAGGGGCTGGTCGAGCTGGCCGTTGACATGCGGTGGAGCTGGAACCATGAGTCGGATACGCTCTGGCGGCGGATGGATCCCAGGACCTGGGACGCCACCGGCAATCCCTGGTTCATCCTGGAGAGCATCGGCCGGGACCGGCTCGCGGAGCTGGCCGCGGACCGGGATTTTCTCAAGGAGATCGAGCGTCACCTGAGCCGGCGGCAGGCCGCCCTGTCCCAGCGCACCTGGTTCGGGGAAACCTATGGCAGCGGCGTCCTGGAGGGGGTGGCCTATTTCAGTATGGAGTTCGGTCTCAGCGAGGCCCTGCCGCTCTATTCCGGCGGTCTCGGCATCCTGGCCGGCGACTACCTCAAGACCGCAAGCGACCTGGGGCTGCCGCTCTGCGGGGTAGGGCTTCTCTACCAGCAGGGGTATTTCCGCCAGGTCATCGACGCGGCCGGCAACCAGATCGAATTCTATCCCTACAACGATCCGGCCATTCTGCCGGTGACACCCCTGCGCGATGCTGCGGGCAACTGGATCAGGATCGATGTCGAACTGCCCGGCCGCACCCTGTCCCTGCGGACCTGGGAGGTGGTGGTGGGCCGGGTGCGCCTCTACCTGCTTGACTCCAACGATCCCATCAATACTCCCCAGGACAGGGGTATCACCGAGAAGCTCTACGGCGGCGGTTCCGAGATCCGTCTGCAGCAGGAGATCATCCTCGGTGTCGGCGGCTGGCGGCTGCTGGAGACCCTGGGCGCCGGCTGCGAGATCTGCCATCTCAACGAGGGGCATGCCGCCTTTGCCATACTCGAACGGGCGGCCTCCTTCATGCGCGACAATGATGTCCCCTTCGAGGTCGCCCTCCACTGTACCCGGGCCGGTAATGTCTTCACCACCCACACACCGGTGGATGCGGCCTTTGACCGGTATCCCGCCTCCATGCTGCTCCATTACGGCCGTCCCTTTGCCGAGGGAATCGGCATGAGCCATGACGAGCTGCTGGCCCTGGGCCGGCTCGATCCGGACAACAGGGACGAGCCCTTCAACATGGCCTGGCTGGCCCTGCGCGGCAGCGGCATGGTCAACGGCGTCTCCAGCCTGCACGGCCGGGTGAGCAGGAGTATCTTTCAACCCCTCTTTCCCCGCTGGCCCCGGGCCGAGGTGCCGGTGACCCATGTGACCAACGGCGTCCACATGCCGTCCTGGGATTCGGCCGACTCCGATGACCTCTGGACCAGGACCTGCGGCAAAGAGCGGTGGCTGGGCGGCCTGGAGACCATGGAGAAGGAGCTCGCCACCCTGAGCGACGAGGAACTGTGGGCCTTCAGGTCGCGCAACCGCAGGAACCTCATCGAGTTCGTCCGCAAGCGGCTGGGGCGGCAGCAGGCGATCATGGGCCTGGAGGAAAAGGGGATCAAGCCCCTGGATGCGTCGGTGCTGGACCCCGATGCCCTGACCATCGGCTTTGCCCGCCGTTTTACCTCCTACAAGCGGCCCAATCTGCTGTTGCACGATCCGGACCGGCTGGCGGCCATCCTCAGCGACAAGGTGCGGCCGGTGCAGCTCATCCTGGCCGGCAAGGCCCATCCCCGCGATCAGGAGGGGCGGGAGATGATCCGGCAATGGGTACTGTTCTCCCAGCGGCCCGATGTCCGCGGCCAGGTGGTGTTCATCCAGGATTATGACATGGAGATCGCCGCCAACCTGGTGCAGGGCATGGACCTGTGGATCAATACCCCGCGCCGGCCCTGGGAGGCCAGCGGCACCAGCGGCATGAAGGTCCTGGTCAATGGCGGTCTCAATCTGTCCGAGCTGGACGGCTGGTGGGCCGAGGCCTGGTGTGCCGAGGCGGGCTGGGCCCTGGGCGACCGGAAGGAACACGACAGTGATCCTGCCTGGGACGCGACAGAGGCGCGTCAGCTCTACGAGCTGCTGGAGGAGGAGGTGATACCCGCCTTCTATACCCGCGACGAGCATGGAACCCCGCACCAGTGGGTGGCCCGCATGTGGGCCTCCATGGCACGGCTGACCCCCAGGTTCTCTTCCAACAGGATGGTGCGGGAGTATACCGAGTCGATCTACCTGCCGCAGGTCGGGAGATACCGGCAGCGGATCCGTGACCGCGGCGCCCTGGGCCGTGAGCTCGAAAACTGGCGTCAGGAACTGGCCCGTCACTGGCAGCACCTGCGCTTTGGCGAGATCAAGGCCGAGACGCGGGAGGACGGCATCGCCTTCAGTGTGCCGGTCTACCTCGATGACCTTGATCCGGAGATGGTCCGGGTGGAGCTGTATGCCGAACCTGCCCGCCTGGCCGGCGAACCGGAACGGATCACTCTCCAGCGGAGCCGGCAGCTGGCCGGCAGCGCCAATGCCTACCTCTACAGGGCCCGGGTCGCCACCACCCGTCCTGCCACAGACTATACGCCGCGGATCGTTCCCCACCATCCCCGGGCCATGGTGCCGCTGGAGGATGGTCACATCCTCTGGGCCTCGTGATGGTTATTCCGCCTCTTCGTTCCTGCGGCCACGGGCAAGGGTAAAGGGCTTGCGCCGGAAGCGGCCATAGGTGAGCTCGAAGACCAGGGCGGCGGCGATGAAGGAGACAAAGACCCACAGGGCATGGGGGGAATCGTGCCAGGTCTGGGTCAGCAGGACCGCCAGGGCCGCCAGGCAGGCGAGACAGGCCGCCATTGCCAGGCTGCGGCGGCCGCCGGTCCGCTCTGCCAGGCGGGCCGCGGCCAGGTTGGTGACCGCGAAGACGAGCAGGAAACTGGCCGAGCCGATGATGGCAATGGCATTGAGGTCGATGAGGTTGGCCATGACCAGGGCCAGACCGCCGCTCACCAGCACGCCCCAGACCGGTTCGTTCCAGGCCCGGTGTTCGAGGATGTCAGGCAGCTCGCCCTCCATGGCCAGGGTATAGCCCAGACGGGCATTGCCGTAGATGGTGGCGTTGATGGCCGAGAAGGTGGCCAGGAGGGCTGAAACGGCAACCAGGGTGAACCCTGCACTGCCCAGGGCCGGCCGGGCCGCCTCGGCCAGGGCATAGTCCCGGGCCGCGGCGATACGGCTCTCCGGCACCGTGCCCACGGTGACCAGGGCGATGAGCACGTAGAGGAGAATGACGAGGAGTACCGAGAGATAGAAGGCCCGCGGCAGGTTGCGGCCCGGGTCGCGGATCTCCTGGGCCGAGTTGGCGATCAGTTCGAAGCCCTCGTAGGCGACAAAGATCACCATGCCTGCCGAGACAATGGAAAAGGGCGTGCCCCAGTGGTCGGGGTTGAGGCGGGCGGTGTCCACATACGGGACTCCCGAGACAATGACCACCAGCAGCATGAGCAGTTTGATGATCACGATCAGGGTCTCGGAGCGGGAGACGACCTCGGCGTTGAAGAGGTTGATGATGATGGGCACGATGATGGCCACCGAGATCAGCAGGTGCCTGAGCCAGGGCCCGTGGTCGCCGGGGAAGAATGTCAGGGCGTAGGATCCGAAGGCCACGGCATAGAGGGACAGGGTGACCAGGTAACTGAGCCAGAGAATCAGGTTGATGGTGCCGGTGACAAGATCCCGGCCAAAGGCATGGTCGATGAAGGTGACCGTGCCGCCCTGGCTGGGAAAGGTGACCGAGAGACGGGCATAGGAGGAGGCGGTGAGCAGGGCGATGACGCCCGCCACCAGGAAGGCCACACCGGTGGCCCCGTGGGCGAGCGAGACCGCCTCGCCGAGCACGGCGAAGATACCGCCGCCCACCATGCCGCCGATACCGATGGCGATCGCCCCGGCCAGCCCTATGCCCCGCCGGCCGGCCGGGGCGGCGGATCGGCTGTCACCGC